>JAISPE010000197.1 GCA_031275145.1 Prevotellaceae bacterium
GACGGCGACGTAAAACATCAAATCGCAAACGTTATTCGGCAAGTGGCAAAAGAATATCACTTTTTGAGTTTGAAAGAATACAGGGCTTTGCTTACCTTATATAATATATGTATGGAAGAAGTGCGCGGGAAAATAAACGGAAAACCTTATCATGGACTGGTTTATTCTGCTTTAAACGACAAAGGCGAAAAAGTGGGAAATCCATTCAAATCGTCCCTGTTTGGAAAGTCCGTCGGCATCGAAGCGCTGGAAAAACGAATCAAAAAATCGACGGAAATCATTAAAAGCAAAGGCTTGAAAGAACGCAGTAAAAGCGTTATTTCCGCAGCCATGCAGACGTGTAAAACCCGTAAAGATTTTGAAAAAACACTGTCAAAACAGGGCGTTTCCGTTATTTTCCGCACCAATGATACCGGTCGTATTTACGGCGCAACATTCATCGACCATGAGCAAAAATGTGTATTCAACGGCTCGCGTCTGGGAAAGGAATTTTCTGCAAATGTGTTTAATGAGATGTTTAAAAACGATAAATATCCAAGCCATGATTTGCAGCCGGAATTGGAATCGGGAAAATCATTTAATCGGGAAAATCAAGGTTCAGACAGTATTTTCGGACTGTTTACATTTGAAACAGGAGGCGGCAACGCTGACGAAATGGAAGAAAAAGCCCTTACACGGCGTATGAAAAAGAAAAGAAAACAGAAACGTATATAATAATTTTTAATTGATAAAAATATGCAACAGGAAGATGATTTAAGAGGATTAGCCAAAGTCATGGAGTTCATGAGGGCTGTCAGTATTTTATTTTGTGTGATAAACGTGTACTGGTTTTGTTACCAATACATTGTAGAAAGTGGTGTTAATATCGGTGTCGTTGATAAAATTCTGATGAATTTTCAACGTACAACAGGGCTGTTTTCGTCTATTTTATGGACAAAACTGTTTGCTGTGGTATTTTTAGCATTGTCCTGTCTGGGGACAAAGGGAGTGAAAGAGGAAAAGATTACATGGACTAAAATCCATGTATATCTGTTCTTCGGGTTTATTCTGTTTTTCCTTAACTGGTGGCTGCTGTACCTGCCTTTGCCGTTAGTTGCCAATACTGCGCTGTATGTGTTTACCTTAACGTTGGGATACATTCTGCTGTTAGTCGCCGGAATATGGATGAGCCGGCTGTTGAAAAACAGTCTCATGGAAGACGTTTTTAATCTTGAAAATGAATCGTTTATGCAGGAAACGAGGCTGCTGGAAAACGAATATTCGGTAAATCTGCCGACACGTTTTTTCTATAAAAAAAAGTGGAACAAAGGCTGGATTAATATTGTAAATCCGTTTCGTGCAAGCATTGTTTTGGGTACTCCGGGTTCGGGAAAGTCGTATGCTATCGTGAATAATTTCATCAAACAGCAGATTGCCAAAGGTTTTTCGATGTATGTGTATGGTGCGCCAGTCAAGGTAGTATATTAATCGTCCCTTTGGCAAGGATTAGGCAAGTGTTCTTTGAAAATGACCTATCATCACCGGCTTATTTGTTCAACGAAAGACGACAGGGAGTGTAGCACGCCGGAAACGCCTAAGTCAGTTAGTTACCAAACTGCGACTGAATGGTAGATGAAATGGCAGATATGAGGATAAAATCCGAATTGATTGAATGATAATCCAAGCGGCTCCTGTAGAAGCTTTGACGTAAGGTAACTATACTCGTCATATCATGATACTCTTTTTGCAGTCGTAGAGTAGGAAGAGCGAGAACTTATCATGACGCAACTATAATATATAGTAAAGGGTGGAAGTCATATCCGACAATCTGTCGTGCCAATGTTAATCATACTATAAACTGGGATTACCTAAATCGGAACGCCTGTAAAGGCTATGGGGTTTGCCTCTGAATATCCGATATGGTAACGGAGCCTCCGTAGTAGTCCGAGCAGGTTAATGGCCTGTACATGTGAATTGGACAACAGTTCGGTTTACAATGGCGAAGGGGGGCAGCCAATATTTTTTAATACAATTAACGGAAAATGTGAGAGACATTATGAGAAGTCCAGAAAAAGTATTAAACAGTCTAATGGGACATAGCAAAGACTTGAATTATAAGTTTGAGCGTTTGTACCGTATTCTTTTTAACGAGGAAATGTACCACGTTGCTTACCAGCGTATTTATGCGAAACAAGGCAACATGACGGCAGGTTCCGACGGTGAAACCATCGACGGAATGAGCCTTGCCCGTATTGAAAAACTGATTGATTCATTAAAAGATGAAACATATCAGCCAAATCCGTCAAGGAGGACTTATATCCCAAAGAAAAATGGGAAAAAGCGTCCCCTTGGTATTCCTGCAATAAACGATAAACTGTTACAAGAGGTAGTAAGAATGGTATTGGAAGCTATATACGAGGGACAGTTTGAAAACTGCTCTCATGGTTTTCGACCCCAACGAAGCTGCCATACTGCAATTAAGCAAATCGGGGTAACTTTCTGTGGGGTAAAATGGTATGTCGAGGGCGACATTAAAGGTTTCTTTGATAATATCAATCACGATATTTTGATTAGTATCCTTGAAGAACGCATAACAGATGACCGCTTTATCAGACTAATAAGAAAGTTCCTCAATGCCGGATACATCGAGGATTGGGTATTCAACAGAACTTATAGCGGAACTCCGCAGGGAGGCATTATTAGCCCGATACTGGCTAACATATACCTCGACAGGTTGGACAAATACATGGCTGAATATGCAGTAAAGTTTGAAAAAGGGCTCCGAAAAAAAAAGAGAACAGAGTACAGGCATTATCAACGTAAGAAAGGTCGAGCTACTAAAGAATTGAAATCTGTAAAAACACAAACCGAAAGGAAGGCAATAATAGAACGTGTTAGAAAGTATGACAAGTTAATGTTGCAGACCGAGCCGAATGATGAAATGGACAGTGAATACAGAAGGTTGAGATACGTGAGATACGCAGATGATTTTCTATGTGGTATAATCGGAAGTAAAGAAGATGCACAAGTCATTAAGGAGGATATTGCGAACTATCTATCCGAAAAGTTGAAACTTGAGTTATCTGATGAAAAAACGCTTATAACTCACTCGGAAACACCTGCTAATTTTCTTGGTTTCCATATCCTAAATCGCAAGTCCGACCATACCAAAAGAGATAGTCTTGGACGATTGAAACGGTGTTATAATAAAACCGTAGAGATTAAAATTCCAAAGGATGCGATTAAGAAGAAATTACTTGCCTATGATGTTGTGCAAATAAAAAAACATAACGGAAAGGAAGTATGGAAACCCAAAGCAAGACCTGAATTTAATCACAATGATGACCTTGAAATCCTCGAAAGGTATAACTCTGAAATTCGCGGGCTGTATAATTATTTTGGAATCGCCAAGAACTGTTCTAAACAAATGTCAAACTTCGGTTACATAATGGAATACAGTATGTACAAGACCTTTGCTGCCAAGTATCGCACAAAAGTGAAGAAGATATGCAAGAAATACAAGCATAACAATGTCTTCTGCGTGAAATACAAAACAAAATCAGGAAAGGAAAAAGAAATGTGTTTTTACAATAAAGGTTTCAAACGTCAAAGTCCATTTTCGGACAAGAGTATTGACAATTTACCTAACATAATGATACATACCAGCACGACCAGTCTTATAGACAGGCTAAAGGCTGAAAAATGTGAGTTGTGTGGAGCTAAAGACAAGCTGGAAATGCACCATGTGCGTAAACTCAAAAATCTTCAAGGTAAGGAAGAATGGGAAAAACACATGATTGCAAGACAACGGAAAACAATAGCTGTATGTGGTACTTGTCATAAGAAAATCCATTATGGGACGATTTAGACTGAATATATTGGTGGAGAGCCGTATACGCTGGAAGGTGTACGTACGGTTCGGAGGCGAGCATTGGAAAACCGACCATAGTAATATGGCACGGCGTCGGGTGCTTAGCCTACACTACAAATTTGACGATCTGTCGATAATTGCCTACAATACACTGCTTAACAATATGGATAAATACAAGGTGAAACCGAAATTTTACGTGATTAACTTCGACAATCCGCGCAAATCGCATCGCTGCAACCCGATAGCGCCGGAGTTTATGAGCGATATTTCAGACGCTTACGAAAGCGCCTACACAATAATGTTAAACCTGAATAAAACCTGGATTCAGAAACAGGGAGATTTCTTTGTCGAATCGCCGATAATACTCTTAGCATCAATAATTTGGTATATGAAAATCTATCAAAACGGCAAATATTGTACGTTTCCACATGCAATAGAGTTTCTGAACAGGAAATATGAAGATATTTTTCCCATCCTGACCTCTTATCCACAGTTAGAAAACTACTTATCTCCCTTTATGGACGCTTGGGAAGGAAATGCGCAAGATCAGCTGCAAGGGCAGATAGCGTCGGCTAAAATCCCGTTATCCAGAATGATAAGCCCGCAACTGTACTGGGTTATGACCGGAAACGATTTTACGCTTGACATCAACAATCCCGCAGAGCCAAAAATTCTCTGTGTGGGAAACAATCCCGACCGCCAGAACATTTACTCTGCGGCGCTTGGTCTGTACAATTCACGTATCGTAAAATTAATCAACAAAAAGGGACAGTTAAAATCTTCGGT
>JAISPE010000272.1 GCA_031275145.1 Prevotellaceae bacterium
GCGATATTTTTCTCCATTTCCTTTGCTTCTTTCAGAGCCTGTTTAAATTCCGCTATACGTTTTTCTTTTGCGGTTTTCCTGCTGCGGCCGTTTTCCGGTGAAATATCCTGTTTCATACTGTTCACTGTTCGTTGATTAACTGTTCGATTTCATGAATAAATACCTTTGCCTCTTCTATCAAAGGAAGAATGTCTTTTTCTTCCAAATCGAAAAAGTCATCATAATCGCTTTTCAGGCGAAAATCAAACAGATGTGAATACAGTCGCATGGACTCTTTATTCACCAGTCCGGTTTTCACGAAATGCAGAGTGAACAAATTTCTAACGCCCGAATGAGTATTTGTCCGGAATCCGTTTTTAACCATCAATGCGGAAACGATATAATATACGCTATAATACAACCTGTTCGCCGCATTATTCCAGTATCCCATACTTACAATACCGTCGACTTCCTTTATTGTTTCTTTCGCTTTTTCGACGCGATAAGCTACGATAGCATCTCTTTCCTGACTCGACAATGTCATAACACAATTCCTTCCGCCTCGACGTTTTTATAAAAAAGTGTAAAACTTCTTTTCTCCCATTCGTTTTCCGTATATAGACTGACGCTGATCGAAGCATCCGATTCACAGCCCAAATCGTACAAAGGGTAAGCGATTTGTTCATAATCCGAACTGACTGTCTGTTCCCTGTCGATTATTACAAGGATATCCCAGTCCGAATCGGGACGCGCGTCGCCGCGGGCGCGAGAACCGTACAGCACAGCCTTTGTATTCGGCGCATTTGTTCGGAGGACATGCTTTATTTTGTCGAGCATTTCCCTGTCGGATAGTGTCATATTTCAAAAAAAATGTAAATCCGGATTATGTGTTTCGTATCGCTGCAAACATAACTGTACTTTGAAAATTTTCACGGCTTCGCTACATGACTTTGGAAGCCACAATATTTACATTTCCAATTAAATCTCTTACACAGAAACCGTTATTGAAAACTTTCGATCAACTTTACAGATGCAAAGATATAAAAATCATTTTCATCTGCCGCCAACACGATGCAATATACGTTTTGGATGCTGCATTTGTTGTATGGCCGTATAACCGGCAGGACAAAGCCGCGCATTGTCCGTTACTGAACTTTCCGGATAGTTTTATCGGGACTGATTCTTGAAATAATCATCGTCGGAATTATCTGTGACAGTATGATAAATATAAAAGAACAAACGTTCAGCACGATTACGGTCAGCGGATTAATATTTACGGGCGCGGCGGAAAAAAAGTAACTCTCGGGATTAAGACGTACGAGGCCGAAACAGTATTGAAGAATGCACAGCGACAAACCCAGAATATTGCCGTACGCAAGTCCCCGAAGAACAATCGCCGACGACCTGTACAGAAATATTCGGCGGATCCCGGAATCGGTCATACCCATGGATTTGAGTATCCCTATCATGGAGATTTTTTCCAGAAGCATTATCAGCAGTCCCGATATCATGTTGAAGCCCGCAACCACAATCATAATGATTAATATTATCAGCACGTTCATGTCGAGTATTGCCAGCCAGTTGAATATTTCGGGAAAAGCGCTGCGCAAAGTTGTCACTTCGAGCCTTGAGCCGTCGTCGAAAGTCAGGTATCCGGCAATATTGTCGATCTGCTTCCATGCTTTATCCATCTCGCCGGGGTCATGCAGCATTATTTCCATTCCCGACACCTGACTGTCGTCCCAGCGGTTGAGCCGCCGTATATGCCTGATATCGCAGATGACAAATGTTTTATCCATCTCCTCAAAATAGGTATTGTACAGTCCGGTAACCGTGAACCGTCTTACCCTCACAGGCTCCTGTACGAAATACATTTCGAAGGAATCGCCGGTTTTCAGTTTCAGCAAAGCGGACAGGCTTTCGGAAATGATCACATTGTCCGTCGTCGTCGAGTCATTAACGGAAAATATATCGCCGTCAACGATGTACTGCCTGAAAAACGACCAGTCGAAATCCGTTCCGACGCCTTTAAGGACAACGCCCTGTATGTCGCCGTTAGCCCTGATTATTCCGCCCTTGTACGCATACTGCTGAACGTGTCGCACCCCGGGCATGGCTGCAATGGCGCCGTAGAAACCGTAATCGTTGCGAATCGGCGGGGTATCAAATGAATAGTTCGAGTCGAGATTGGCAATGCGCAGATGTGAATTGAATCCCGAAATCTTTTCTTTAAGCTGAATCTTGAACCCCGACAGCACCGACGTAGCCGTAATCATCACCGCAATACTCAGTGCAACGCTGAATACGGCAATACGCGTCATCACCTTAACCGGCTTGTTGTCCCTGTTAAAAGACAGTTTGCTTGCAATAAAAAATTCCGTGTTCAAATCTTTTCTATATAAAACAATGTGTTAGACATTCCTAATTAATGCGCAAATGTACATGAAAATTCCGGATCTCCAAATGCGTTCTTCCTATTTGGGTGTACGACAAAATTCCTTGAAAACCCTAACAGGGTTGGAAACCCTGTTAGGGTTCCCGGGACGGCGTCGAGTCTTCGTTACATCGCAGCTAAAAGCAGGTCTCCGACTTGTGCAAGACGGAGACTTGCTTTTGACACGTCATCATAACAGCGTAGCAA
>JAISPE010000275.1 GCA_031275145.1 Prevotellaceae bacterium
GAAATACCGCCGAAGGAGATGTCCTCGGTAACTCCGTACAGTTAGTGCATACGCCGAAAAAAGAATATAAAACGGATAAAAAACAGTCCTTTTTTCAATTAAAACTTAAATAACGGACAGCAGCATTTACCTTCGCAGTGGCGAGCTTGTTAAAGAGAGGCTTGCGGAAAAAGCATTATCAATAAACAGAAAAAACAGTTACCGACGCGTTGAGCGGGCTTGAATGTCAAAATGATTATCCCGATAAGATATCCGATTTTTTCAAAACATTCCGGATTTTATATATTCAAAGTTGACAGTAAAATAAAAAGCATTATCTTTGCATTCGCCAAAAGGAAGCCTGTAACCGTTATTTTAACACACGGCTATCCTGTATTGCGGGAAAAAGGGCGTAAATTTCCCGGAATTTTTATATAAAACCGGAATCACACACTATTCTTTTTTCATACCGGACAGACATTCCGCCAACAGGCGGGAGCGGCATTTTATGGAGTAAATATCCGGACAGTTTTTTTTCAGGCATACAGCACACCCGGTATCACAAAGAAAAAGGATTGTCACCTGTGAACAATCCTTCTCACTTTCCGATACCGGTTTCTGATGATGAGGCGACAGTACCCCCGGGCTGCGCCTGCCGGCTTGCTCGGGGTTATTGGCTACGCCGAACTGAAGTGTCACTGTAGGTAAATTAATTATATAACAAAATGGTATATAGGCTGGAAGAAACAAATTACTTTAGAAGCAGTAAAGATAAATTCGGGTGTTTTGGTAACATGTGTGGAGGATTTCCCCTTACTTTACCGGACGGGAAAGTAATACATGGAAGTGAAATACTGTACCAGTGGTTTAAGTATAAAGGGCATGCCGATATACAAAAAACACTGTTAGAATTTAAAAACCCGTTAAAAGCTAAATGGTATCAAAAAAAATATAAAAACTGTATCAGATCCGACTGGGATGATATAAACATTGATGTCATGAAATTATGCTGTCTGTTAAAATGGTGCGAACATACGGACAGGCTGTATCATTTAAGAGAAGAAATAATAGAAAACGGTTTACCGGTAGTTGAAGTTTCAAAAAAAGATAACTTCTGGGGGTGTGTACCAAATAAAGATGACAATAATATTGTTGAGGGTGAAAATGTGCTGGGACAAATATGGGATGAAATTTTAAGATTTAAAATAAGCCGGAATATCTTTGATTATTATCATGATGATGACATTAAAAAAAATGTGATGCTTATGGAAGAACTTGCAACAATATGAAGTGAAAAACTTTCAACCGGTTGACAGCTTTTGTCATTTATTTGAAAATTCCTTTTTGTCGTAGAATTAATAACACCTAATGCATCATGACTGCCGGTAGAAAGTCAGCATGACTGCCGGTAGAAAGGCGGCATGACTGCCGGTAGAAAGCCGACACGACTGCCGGCAGGAAGTTCGGCATAACAAAAATCGTAATTTTAACTGATTCTGATGAGCATCATTCCGTCGCGTACGGGCAGCAGCAAGTTTTCCACCCGACTGTCGTTCTGGACAAGATCGTTGAATTTCAGTAATTCCACAGTAAATTTGTCGTTAGATTTCACATTGCTGTCAAGCACCTTGCCCGACCACAGGACATTATCGGCAATAATGTACCCGCCTTTTCTCACTTTCTCAATGACAAGGCTGTAATATGCAGTATATTCCCTTTTATCTCCGTCGATAAAAACGAGGTCGAACAGTATATCCATTTGGGGGATGATTTTTAAAGCGTCGCCCGTATATAACCGGATTTTATTCCCCGCGGATGAACGGCTGATGAAATGTTCTGCAAGATACCGCAATTCATCGTCAATATCTATCGTGTGCAAGATCCCTCCGGAGGTCAGTCCCTGCGCCAGACATATAGCCGAGTAGCCGGTGAATGTGCCTATCTCCAAAATATTGGACGGGGAAATCATTTTGCTTATAAACTCAAGGAATTTACCCTGTATATGTCCCGACAGCATTCTTGCCTGCATGGCATGAAGATGAGTTGCCCGTGTTAATTCCTGCAACAGGCTGTCTTCCGGCGAGCTGTGCGACGAAATATAATTAATAAAATCTTTTGAAAAATTCATCATCGTTTGAAATACAGTTAATCTGTGAATGAAAAATCGACAGCTTCCACCCTGTAACCTTTGTCGCCGAGAATGGAGACAATCCCTTTTACGCCGTCCGCATCAGGGATATGCATAGCCCCGACGGCAATAAACAGCGAATATCCCCTGCTTAACAGCGAATCAATTTTATCGCTCATGGTTATATTCCTGTTTTTCTGGATAGAATTGATAAATATTTCGGTGGGATTCATCTCTTTAAGAGCCTGTTTCAGCGCCTGCAGGTTTTGTTCCCTATAGCTGTTCATCAGTTTGTTGAAATCGTTTTTCCTGTCCGGTGACAGCAAAGTGTTTGCGATTATTTCGGCCTGTTCCCTGTACGGTATGCTGTTAATTGCGTTGATTTGTTCCTCAAAACTTTCGAGTTCATGAATCGTTTTTCCTGCCGACGACGCATAATCCAGCAATTCGCAGTCGACAGAATTATCCGGCATGTTGTCGTCCGCCAATATCAGCGAAGAAACGAAAAACGGTTTGTATTTATTGAGGATATCCGTATCTGTTTTAGACATATTCAGTATCTCGGCATAATTTTCGGCGCTGAAATAATCCCGGAGGGAATAATCAGGGTCGTTCACCGTAATGTACTTTAACATATCGCTGTACGAAATCTGCCGGTTGTCGGCTTCGGGCAAATATATATCAACCGAATCAATCAGTTGATATAACATGTCCGGAATCCTGAAAACATTTGAATCGTACACATGTACAGTTCCGAAAAGAAATGATTCCGGGGATTTGTCGTTTTCTATTTTCCAAAGCAGGGAGTTTGTCATAATATTTTTTCTATTTCATTAGTAAAATCGATAAACTGTTCAATGCTCAGCTGTTCGGGACGCATACCCATAAAACTGCAATCGTATGTTTTGTCGCCCAGCAACGGTTTTATCGAATTTCTGATTGTCTTGCGTCTCTGGTTAAACGTAGTTTTGACCAGGCTGATAAAAAGATTTTCATCACATTGCATATCCTGACGGTCGTTACGTGTCATCCGTATCACCGCCGACTTGACTTTTGGGGGCGGGATAAACACATTTTCATCTACAGTAAACAAATATTCAATATCATACCAGCGCTGTAACAGTACGCTCAGGATTCCGTAAGTTTTCTTTCCCGGAGCGGCTACCATGCGTTCCGCCACTTCTTTCTGTACCATGCCGACCACTTCGGGTATAATCTCCCTGTATTTTATTACTTTAAAAAATATCTGGGACGATATGTTGTACGGGAAATTTCCTGCTATGGAAAAACTGTTGTTGCCGAACAGATTACCGAGTTCCATCTTGAGAAAATCTTCCTGATACATAATTCCGGATTCCCGAATTTCGGGATATGTTTCCCTCAAAAAAGCTATTGATTCCCTGTCGATCTCAACTAATTTCAACTTTTCGGGACGGCGAAGCAAAAATTGCGTCAGGACTCCCGTTCCCGGACCGACTTCCAGTATATTTCCTGTTGTCGCTTTAAGCGAAGCAACGATTTTTTCCGCTATATTTTTATCTTTCAGAAAATGTTGCCCGAGGGATTTTTTTGCTCTAATCATCTTGTCATTTGTATATTATAATAAACCAATCTCATTCGTTACGGGTGCAAAGATACTGTTAAACATCGGTAATAAAAAAGCGATAGCAGAAAATTATTTGCAGTATTCAATAATTTGCTTACCTTTGCGCCCTGAAATTTTATAAATTTTTTAAAACATACATTGATGTACGCAATTGTAGAAATAGCAGGACAACAGTTTAAAGTGACTAAAGATCAGAAGCTCTTCGTACACCGTCTGGAGCAGGCCGAAGGCGACTCCGTGAGTTTCGATAAAGTCCTGCTGACAGATGACGACGGTAAGGTTCAGGTTGGCGCACCTACGGTTAAAGACGCCACAGTGACTGCAAAGGTTCTAAAACATCTTAAAGGCGATAAAGTTATCGTTTTCAAGAAAAAACGCAGGAAAGGGTACAAGGTGAAAAACGGACACCGTCAGTTTTTAACCCAAATCCAAATTGAAAGTATTGTATAATTAATTTTTTGGAGAAACAGTAAAATGGCACACAAAAAAGGAGTCGGCAGTTCGAAAAACGGCCGCGATTCACACAGTAAACGCTTAGGTGTGAAAATTTTTGGTGGACAAACGGCGAAAGCCGGAAATATCCTGATTCGTCAGAGAGGTACTGTTCACCGTCCGGGAGAGAATGTAGGTATCGGCAGAGACCATACCTTATATGCTCTTATCGACGGAGTTGTTGTTTTCAAAAAGAAAGCAAACTCAAAGTCCTATGTATCGGTTATTGCACAATCATAGTTATACGCATGACTTGATATTTTAATGGTTAAACAAAGTAAAATTTAAACAAAGTAAGAGGCTGTCTTCCAAAAGACAGCCCTTATTTTTTCCCGTAAAAAACTGTGCCGGAATCCGAAAAATACAATACTTTGGATTGCTTCGGACTGCGCCCTTACAATGACCTTTTTTTGACATAATTAACAGAATTTTCAAAATTAACAGACTTTGTAAATTATGAAAATTGACTTCGTCGAACTAAAGTTTGGCTACGCCGATTTAAAAATTCTGTCAAAAAAAGAATTCTGTCTTCAAAAAAATGATTACTTTTGCGCAAATTTTAATTTGTTGATATCATGAATACAATACGTTTTTTGCTTATAAACTTAACGGTTATGCAGGCTGTGATTTGTGCCGGACAGCCGGAACTGAAACTGAATGCGATGACATTCAATATCAGGCTGGATACCGATGTGGATAAATTTAATGCATGGCCTAACCGCAAGGAATTTGCCGCTGCCTGCATCGCTTTTTATGAAACGGATATTGTCGGTTTGCAGGAAGTCCTGCATCATCAGCTGGAGGATTTAAAAAGCTGTTTACCCGAATACGGGGCTTTGGGTGCGGGACGTTCCGACGGAAAAACGAAAGGAGAATACAGCGCAATAATGTATAAAAAAGACCGTTTTGAGGTATTGGCGTCCGAAACTTTCTGGCTGTCGGAAGATCCGGATGCCGTTGGCGTAAAAGGCTGGGACGCTGCATGCGAACGGATCGTTACATGGGGACATTTCAAAGATAGACAGACAGGAAAGGATTTTTATTTTGTAAACACCCATTTCGACCATGTGGGGCAAACGGCGCGCCGGGAAAGCAGTAAACTGTTGCTGTCGAAATTGAAAGAAATTGCCGGAGACAGACCGGTTATCGTTACGGGAGATTTCAACTCCGTTGAGACAAACGAAGCAGTCCAGATTTTGACGGATAAGTCCAAGCCCTATCATCTGTTGAATACCTGCCATTTATCGCCTTTAAAATACGGTCCCGAATGGACATTCCACGATTTCGGCAGAATGCCTCGGGAAAAACGTATGGTTATAGATTATATTTTTATACATGGAAACATAAAAACCGGACGGCACGGAACTGTTTATGACGTAAAGGATAACGGCCTGTTCCTTTCGGATCATAATCCCGTACTGTGTACGCTTACTGTCGAATAAAGATATTATTGATGAAATTGAATTTAGAAAATCCCGTTATTGTTTTTGACCTCGAAACGACCGGTTTGAATCTGGTTACCGACCGTATTGTTGAAATATCAGTGATTAAAGTTCATATCAACGGTGATGAAGAATATAAAACGCGGATGATAAATCCCTGTATGCCAATCCCTCCGGAATCATCCGCAATTCACGGCATAAGAGATGAGGATGTGAAGGACTGTCCGACATTCAGGGCAATTGCAAAAAGTCTGGCCGCTTTTATCGACGGGTGTGATCTGGTCGGTTACAATCTGTTTAAATTCGACGTGCCGCTTCTGGTCGAGGAATTTCTCAGAGCCGGAGTGAATATGGATTTCCGTAAAAACAGAATCATTGACGTCCAGAATATTTTCCATAAAATGGAACAGCGTACCCTTATCGCCGCCTACAAATTCTACTGCAATAAAACTCTGGAAGAAGCTCATCATGCGGAAGCCGATACAAAAGCGACTTACGAAATCCTGCAATCCCAGCTGGACCGGTATCCCGAACTGCAAAACGATGTGAGATTCTTATCCGACTTCTCTATCAGTACTCACAACATCGACTATGCCGGCAGGTTTGTCAAAGACAAAAATAATGAGCCGGTTTTTAATTTCGGCAAATACAAGGGGCGGCAGGTGAAAGATATACTCAGAACCGAACCGTCATACTATTCATGGATAATGAACGGCGAATTTACGCTGGACACTAAAAAAGTTCTGACCGAAATCCGTTCGGGCATGCTGTAAAACCGTCTGAAATGAAAATACTTGTAACCGCGGCGACATCCGGAGAATTGCAGTTTATCAACAGTAGAAACGGTGTAACTGTTGCAAATACGGGTACAGGCATTGTGTCCACCGTGTATAATCTCACCAAACTCCTCCTTAAGAACAGATATGACCTGGTGCTGAATACGGGTATTGCAGGCAGTTTCTCTGAAAAACTTGCTGTAGGCGATGTGGTGACCGTATATTCGGAAACTTTCGGCGATTTCGGAGTTTACGTTAAAGAAGGCTTTTTCACCTGTTTTGAGGCAGATATACTCCAGGCCGATGCGTTTCCTTTCACAAACGGTATGCTGATTTCGAAAGATGCGGAAAGAATCGCCCGGAATTTATCGACTCCCACTGTCAAAGGCCTGACGAATAACACTGTTTCGGGCGAAATAAATCTGATCAAAAGAATGAAAGATAAATTTTCACCGGATATAGAAACCATGGAAGGCGCTGCCTTTTTTTACGTCTGTATTAAAGAAAATGTTCCTTTTGCCGAAATCCGTTCGATATCCAATATCGTAGAGCCCAGAGATAAAAGCAAATGGAATATCCCTCTGGCTATAAAAAACCTGTCGGATAAAATCAATTCATTCCTGGAAATTATATGACTGATAAAAAATATATTATCGATGCTCTTGTCTGTCTGGGTAAAACAGTTACGGATTTTATCGGGGGAAAAGACCGCAATCCGGCAATCGCGAAGGCCATAGAATCGTCCTGTATCGATAATTACTGGTTTACGGAAGAAAACATTCTGAGAGCTTTGGATGCGCTTGCAACTGAAATGCTGGACGCCGGCAAGCTGAATGAATGGATAAACCGCTATCCTCCCGACAACCGTAATCCGCAAAGAACAGGCTTGATAATGGCGGGAAATATTCCGTTAGTGAATTTTCACGATTTCCTGAGTATCCTGTTATCGGGCAATATTGCAGTAATAAAACCCTCGTCGAAAGACAGATACCTGATAAAAACCCTTTGCGGGATATTGTCTGACAGGTTTCCGTCCCTGTCGGAACGCATTGTCTTTACAGACGCTAAACCGCAGGACATACGCGCTGTTATAGCGACGGGAAGTAATAATTCCGCCCGCTATTTCCGTGCGGAATACAGAAATATACCGTTGCTGGAACGGAAAAACAGATATTCTCTGGCGGTACTCGACGGAAACGAATCGTCCCGGGAACTTGAAGACCTGGGCGACGATATTTTCAGCTATTTCGGTCTGGGATGCAGAAATGTCTCAAACATGTTTGTCCCGAAAAATTACGACTGGACAGTGTTTTTCAATTCGATGAAAAAATACTCGCATGTATTGAATCATCCCGGATATAATGACTGTTTTCGCTATCAGAAAGCTTTATCCGAACTTTCCGGCGAAAAGTATCTGACTGACGGTTTTGTTATAATACGTGAAAATAACCTTACATTTTCATCCATTGCCGCAATTAATTATAAGGTATATGAGAATACGGAACAGGTAAAAACTTTTCTTTCCG
>JAISPE010000371.1 GCA_031275145.1 Prevotellaceae bacterium
GCCGACGCTGTCGTCAGGACAGCCGATACGGTTTATGTCTTTGAATTTAAGATGGACGAAAACGCAACCGCCGAACAGGCGCTGGCACAGATAGACGAAAAAGGCTATCTGATTCCCTATACCGCCGAGGGTCGCAAATTAGTGAAAATCGGAGTCGAGTTCAGCGCCGAAGAGCGGGGAATCGGCCGATGGATTGTAAAAAGCTGATTTTTTCATTTCAAAAAAGTTCACGACATATATTGTCTTAGCCTCGCCGTATCTTTGCGCCGTAAAAATATAATTAAAAATTATGTCAAAATTAGAAGCGACCAAACGTCAGTACCTGATTATCGAAAAACTGAAAAGGGCAAAAAACGCCTCGTTTGAAGAAATAGCGGACTATCTCGAAAGGGAATCCGATTTTCAGGGATATAACCTCACCGTTTCCAGACGCACATTTCTCCGCGATCTGAACGACATCGGCTCTCTGTACGGCATTTATATCAAGTGTAACCGCTCGAACAATCTCTACTTTATCGAGGAAGATTTCGAGCCTGAAATCAACGACCGTATGCTCGAAGCATTTAACATGTTCCATACTCTGAGAGTACAGGAACGGCATTCGCCATATCTGCACCTCGAAAAACGGCATTCGCAGGGCGTCGAACATATTTACGGATTGCTGCATGCCATTAAAAACCGTCTGCAAATCACATTCGATTACCGGAAATACTACAGGGAAAATCTCGACAGCCGTACCGTCGAGCCTCTGGCGATGAAAGAGTTTAAAAACCGCTGGTATCTTTTCGCAAAAGACGTTTACGACAGGAGGATAAAATGCTATGCCCTCGACCGTTTATCCAGAATGGAAATACTCAATACGCATTTCCCCGCCGACGAATGTTTCGATATAAACACTCATCTCAAATACTGTTTCGGAGTTTCGATGTCCGGAGGCGAAGAACCCTGCGAAGTTATCCTGTCATTCGACGCATTTCAGGGGAAATATATCAAATCGCTGCCGCTGCACGAAACTCAGGAAATTATCGAAGATTCGGAAAACGAACTGCGCATCCGTCTGACGGTCTATCTGACCCGCGATTTTACCATGGAACTGCTTTCGTACGGCGACACTGTCAGGATAATCGCCCCAAAGCGACTGATCGACGAACTGAAAAGTATCCACACAAAAGCGCTGGAAAAAATGTGATCTTTCCGGCGAATCCGCCCGCGTTCCGCCGTGTTTTGACGCATTCGCATATTACTTTTGTGCCGATTGTTAATGACACGTTCTTTTAAATTAAGACAGAATTTTTTCTTTTTGACAGAATTTTTAAATCGGCGTAGCCAAACTTTAGTTCGACGAAGTCAATTAACAGAATTTACAAATCTGTTAATTATGCAAATTCTGTCAAAAAAGGTTCTTTTTTATCATAAATATTTTAGCCCGCGCTTTGATGTATGGATTTTTTTACTACTTTTGTATCTGTAATTAAATAAAAATATGATACAGGAAAAAAGATAAAAGTGTAAGAAAGATATATACAGGTGCGTTTTAGCCGCATTGTTCACCTCAAAATCCAGTAAATTTTAAATGAACCGTTGCAAGGCAAAACAGCAAAACACACGGAAAAAGCGTGGGCTTTGTTTATGTTTGCAACAGGTTTTTACTGGAACCCGGAGGTGGCGTGGCAAAAGTTCACGCTAATTTTTTTGTATCGCAGGGAATAAAAGATTAAAACAGGATGAATGACACAGGAGAATTGATTCGTATCAGCCAGGAACATTCGGAAAGAATCGAATATTCGACCGACGGAGGCAAAAGCTGGCACATCCGGTATATCAAAAACGCATCAGGCGAAGATGAAAATATCGAAACACCGTCTGTATTATCAAAAAAAACGGAGCAACAGGAAAAAAATGAAAAAGATTAAAATAAACGGAGATGCCGATAGCCGTAAAAGTGGAGGCATAATTTCAAAATGTATTTATCATGTCTAAAAGAACATGTAAATGGTGCGGTAAGGAATATGAGATGACCAAATCGGGCGCTAACAACAAGTTATCCTATTGCGGGAAGAAGTGCGAATCCGATGCGAAAGGCAAGTAGCCGCACCGAAAACGTAATGCGGTACTGCATTACGGCGAGATAAAGCGCCTGCCTTCGCCCCGGAAGGATTGAAGGCAGGTATTTGTCTCGAAACGGAAAGGAAAGTATTTATAATAAATTATTAATTAATATTCAATAAAAAATGAGTTACAATATTGACATTTACAGGAACAGCGAAGATAACAGCCTTCGCTACGTATTAGGGAAGAAAGGAAGCAATCCTTTAGTAGTATTAGGTCTGAATCCGAGTACGGCGGATGACAAAACCCCCGACCAGACAATTACGAGAGTGATGGGGTTTGCAGAAGGAACAAAACATGACGGGTTTGTAATGATTAACCTGTATCCGTTAAGAGCAACCAATCCGGACAATTTGCCGAAAGAGTTTAATATCGAGCATCACAGGGCAAATCTGGAGGCTATCGACGCTGCGCTGAACGGCTATCAGGAAATAGACGTACTTGTGGCTTTCGGCAGCGGCGGCATTACACGTTCATATTTGAAAGACTGCCTGAAAGACATTGTCGCACTGATCGGCAAACGAAAGGTAAACTGGTATAAAATAGGCGAGCTTACGAAATACGGACATCCGAGACATCCGTCGCGTGCTGCATACGAAGCGCTTACTTCGTTTGATATCGAAGAGTATATGAAAAAATTGAAATAATAATTAAATAAGACGAAATAATGAAACAGTAGCATGTCCGTTACTGTGACGGCTTTCCGTTTTCGGGCTTGACGCCGGACAACACAGACTATTCCCCGCGCGGTCCGGTTTTGTCTGAACCGCTGATTTCTGTCCCTGAACCTGATTCAGGGTTAATGATTAACATGATTAGGACAGTCCTGTGACTGACATGAGTGAATAACATAAGGCAGAAAATCATGTTAATCAAAAAAATCATTTTAAAATCAGCGGTTCAGACAATATTACAAAAAGCGTTCAGACTTTTAATTTGAAGCGTTTTGATTTCGTTTTCTTGCTGTTTCGTCGAGAAAGATTTTCCGCATGCGTATAGCGTTTGGGGTGACTTCCACACATTCGTCGGCTTTGATATAT
>JAISPE010000378.1 GCA_031275145.1 Prevotellaceae bacterium
CCGTTTAGGCTCGGAACACAGTTCGGTTCATATATTCAACTTTTTCCCGACAACGCAGGCGGATGTTCATCTTGGACTGGAAGCCAATATTACCAACAAGTTACAGATGTTTCATTACATTATGGGCGAAGACGCTAAATATTTGTCGGACGGCGAAATTATCGGCAGTCAGGAGTTATTCCAAACCTTGAATAACAAAGCGACTTATACCGGCGAGGAAGGCGGAGAAAATTCCGAATTGAAATATCTGACCATGATTAGGGAAATACGCGACGCCAATCCCGCTTTGTTCGAGAAAGTCAGGAAATTGCCTAAACAGGCGCGTTCGGGAATGAAATCTGAAAAAGACAGCAATCAAATGATTACTTTTTTCCGTCTGGGGAATCTGAAAAAGTTCTATCTCTATGAAGAACAAAAATCCGCGGAAATCAATTTCTTTGATGCAATGAACAAAATTGAATGTAAACCGGATGAACGCCGGCAGCCTGTTCCAGACAACTATTTTGATATGCTGGATTTTAACAGGGCGCAATTCCGGCAGGATACAACGGAAAACAGCGAACTGCCTGCAAAAAAAGGCGGCAAATCAAATGCCGGCTTTATTGAGAACATGTTGAAAGACCCTGTATTTAAGAACTGCAAAAAGTTTACCGAATCGGACTGGGAATTTCTGAATACCGTTCGATTGATGCTGACAGGCGGAGTGATCGCAAAGAAAACGGCTCAACTCATAAAGAAGGAACTGGAAAAGGTAGCGCTCGCAGAAAATCATCTCGACCCGATGAGGGTACTTTATATATTGAGAACACATATCAAGCCTGTAGAGATGGAGCAAAAAACAGGACAGGCGGGAAATTATTTGAAACGGGAAGTTATTTTATCGGAATATTTTGTAAAGTAAATTAATATTAATGTTATGGACAAAAACAAAGCAACGGAAATCATAGAAGAAACGTTTGACAGGGCATTTGACAAACAGATGTATATTCGATTTGTGCAGAATCTGTTGAATGATATGGACATGTCAGAAAACAAATACCGGGAATACCGAGGTAATCTTATCAAAGAATCGTTTCGGAAACATATTGTTCAATATACGCGCATCGGGAAATACATCGACCCTAACGGAATTGCGCTGGATGTACTTGCCGTTGAAGTTCAAGATGAAAACAAATTGGATAATGCACGTACAAGTTTGCGTAATTTTGTGATAGACCATCTAGAAAAATTTGAGAAAGACTATGCTTTGGCAGCGTTTTATTCCAAAACTGATGCCAGCCGGAACTGGCGATTTTCGTTTATCAAATTGGAACATCTTACGACTGTAACAGATGGTAAAATTAAGCAACAAAAGGAATTTACTCCAGCCAAACGCTATTCGTTTCTGGTGGGCGAAGACGAAAAATCTCATACTGCGAAACGTCAATTTTTGCCGTTATTGCAAAACGTTTACAGCAGCCCTACCATGGAAGATATAGAAAAGGCATTTAGCATAGAAGTTGTTACCGATGAATTTTTTGGACAGTATAAGGAGTTGTTTCTTCGTGTTTCAGAACATTTGGAATCCGATACAACGATTAAACACATTTTGGAATCGGCGGGAATGGATATTCCTCGTTTTACAAAAAAACTGTTGGGGCAAATTGTTTTTCTCTATTTCCTACAGAAAAAAGGCTGGCTGGGAGTTTCTCAAAACGAGAAATGGGGAAAAGGGCAAAAGAATTTTCTTCAATCTCTTTTTGACAAGGCAGATAATGAAGGTAAAAACTTTTTCAACGCCTGTTTGCGGTTTTTGTTTTATGAGGCATTGGCATGCCAGCATGGGGAAGACAATTATTATGCAAGGCTCAATTGCCGTATTCCTTTCCTGAACGGCGGGTTGTTTGAAGCTAATTACAATTGGGAAAATTTTGAAATTAATCTGCCTAACAGACTGTTCCGCAACAATGAAAAAGAGAGAAAAACCGGTGATATCGGTACCGGCATACTGGATGTTTTCGACCGCTATAATTTTACAATTCGAGAAGACGAGCCGCTTGAAAAAGAAGTTGCTATTGACCCCGAGATGTTGGGAAAAGTCTTTGAAAATATGTTGGAAATAACCGAACGTAAAAGTAAAGGCGCTTTTTATACTCCTCGCGAGATTGTACATTATATGTGTAGGGAAAGTCTGATTCACTATCTTGACAATGCGTTAAATAACAATGTCTCCAAAATAGAAATTGAAGACTTTGTACATAATGGTATATTTTATACTGAAAATGACAGTCGAGTAGCAGACAACGAAAAAGAAACAGGAACATACAGTTACAAACTGCCGGAAACAATTCGACAAAATGCCGGCCAAATAGATATGCTGCTAACTGATATTAAAATATGCGACCCGGCAATTGGTTCCGGCGCATTTCCGGTAGGCTTGCTCAATGAACTGGTAACATTACAATTAGTTCTTATTCGGCATCTATCGGACAGTTATTTATTGCAAAAGCTGAAGAAGATAGGGTTAAACCCCGAAGAATACGACCTGAATCCCGAAAAATACGCATACCGTCTCAAGCGGCACAGCATTCAGGAATCCATTTATGGTGTGGATATTGATGCCAGCGCTATTGATATTGCCCGTTTGCGTCTGTGGCTATCGTTAGTTGTCGATGAGGAAGATTTTGACAATATAGAGGCGTTACCGAATTTGGATTATAAAATTGTGTGTGGAAATTCGTTGACAGGTTTTCCGGATAATTGGAGTAGCCCTGCATTTGAACGAATTGAAAAATTGAAAGATTTATTTTTCGCAGAAACAGAATCAAACAGAAAAAAAGAATATAAAAATGAAATAGATAGAGAAATAGCCGATAGACTTGTTACATCAAAAGATGTATTTGGTTATCAAGTGAATTTTGACTTCAAACTGTTTTTTTCAGAAGTATGGCGAGAAAATGGCGGATTCGACATTGTAATCGGAAATCCGCCGTATATTTCCACAAAAGGAACAAGCACGGAAGACAAACGAATTTTCGAGAAAATTTACGGTTTTGCCGATGATACATACAGTCATTTCTTTTTTAAGGGAATCCCTCTTTTATCAACAAAAGGCAACCTTACTTTCATTACACCGAAAACATTCTGGACAACCCAAACCAAACGTAATCTGCGTAATTTGCTACTGTCAAGACAAATTTTATATATTTTCGATACCGCAAATCCATTTTCGACTGCAATGGTAGATGCCTGTATCACATCTGTTTCGACAGTTAAAACCGAGAAAAATCAGTTAAAATTCCTCGACGGAAGCAAAGATTTAATGCATCCCGTTTCATATTTCATTGATCAATCTATCTATTTGAACACTCAAAATTCAGTCATATTCAAGCCGACTGACGAAAATCTGAAAATCTACCGGCTGTTTGGACAAAAAGTAAAAGACTTGTATAATCAGTGGTGGGACAAAATCAAAACAAGCCGTGACATTGAACTCAATAAGAATAAACTGGAAGCATATCGTAAAAGTTTAAAACCTGGCGATATTGCTTTATTGGGTTGCTTGACAGAAGGCGGGCAAGGGCTAGCAACAGCCAATAACGGTAAATATATTGCAGTGCGTAAATCAACTAAATGGGCAAAAAATATTCTGGAATCACGCCCCAAGAAATTGGCTGAAGCAATCAAAACCAAAAAAATCCCGATTCCCGAAATGGCAAACTTTGCGAACACAACCGACTATCTGTCTTCCATGACAGAAAAAGACATTGCGAATCTGTTTGATAATTTGAAAGAACAGTATGGACGAGATATTTTCGGACAAGGTTACATCTACCGACTGATTGACGATAACGAAATTGCCAATGTGGATTTGCTTACTGATGACGAAAAGAAAAATGGCATAGCGGAAACAAAGCCTCATTATGTGCCTTATGATAAGGGTGATAAAGATGGAAACCGCTGGTATCTCGAAACGCCTTTTGCAATTGCTTGGACGCAAAAAAACGTCCGGCATCTTTTATCAGTTCGGCAGTCATCAACTGGTGCGCTTTCAGGAAATCTTTTACGTTGTATGGATTGTATTCCAACAAATGCTCATACGCCTGATAAGCGTTTTTGACTCCCTGAATCTCGTGCGGTAAACCCAACACCCGCTTTCCTTCAATAATATCCGTAACCTGTCCAAGCGTAAGCGTATTGTTTTCTATTGCCAGAGACGACTGAATAGAACGCAAACGGTTG
>JAISPE010000401.1 GCA_031275145.1 Prevotellaceae bacterium
AGGAATATACCATCGCTCCCGCAATCATTAATATTATAAGATATTTTACTCTCATTTCATTTAATTTTTAAATATTTATACATTGTTAACTTAACTTGCGGTTTTCAATTTACGGTTTATCGCAGGACACTTTGTGTAACCTTTGTGCTCTTTGTGTCTTTGTGGTAAAACACTTTTACCGCGAAGCCTTTGCGTTCCCTGCGACCTTTGAGGTAAAAAAATCTGCGCTCCACTTTTACCACAAAGGCACAAAGGACACAAAGGTGGCACAAAGGTTTTTTTCCTGCGGTAAATCATAAATCTAAAATCGTAAATCATAAATCGTAAATCTAAAATCATAAATCGTAAATTAATATCCCGGGTTTTGTATTAGCTGCGGATTGTTAATAATATCGCTTTCAGGAACGGGCATAAAATAATTGCGAATCGAGAATTGCTGCGCATAGATGTTAGCGATCTGATAATAACCTTCCACAGTCGATTCGGTTACCGTCCATCCCTGTACGAGCCGGTTAAGCTCGACGGGCGCAGTTTTCCATCTGCGGCAGTCCCAGTGATACTGAGCCTCAAGAGCAAGTTCGATTTTCCGTTCCCTCTGTATGATTTCGCGCATTCCTTTTTTTGTTGACGGTTTGTCGGGATTTTCGGCATATTTTCTCCAGCTCTCCTCTACGCCCTCAAGTCCCGCACGTGCGCGAACTTCGTCAATATACCTGAATGTTTCGGCAGGGGGTCGAGCGTTTTCGCTGGCTGCGGTTTCGTTGATTGCTTCGGCAGTAAGCAGGAGCAAATCGGCATACCGCATTTCCGGAAATATCGTCGGAGTGCAGACATAAGTGTGCGGGTCGGGGAACATGGAACTGAGATTAACCATTTTTTTAGGCCAGTAGCCCGTGGCATTGTAGTTTCCCGAACCTGTCGAACCGGCGATACCTGCAATTTCTCCGTTACGGGCTTTGATGAACGTACACTGTATTTCGTCGTCCGGCGTGTTGCCGGGAGAGTTTCCATACCATTTGCCGCGGTCGAATCCCAGTGAGGAATAGAAACGCAGTTCGCGGTCGAAATTCATTGTAGCAGACTGTTGACCAAGTTCCACATACAGTTTGTGATCCTCGTCGCCCATGCGCGGCTTGAAACGGTTGACATACTTTTTGTCTTCCCCGCTCAGCCAGTCCTTATCCTCTTCGATGGGAACGCCGTTGCTCGAATAGAACAGTTCGACCGTTTGCAGGGGAATACTCCAGCGTCCGGGAGCCGGATTACTGTTGGTATATGAGTCAAACCTTGCAGTACATTCCTGCTGTATGGAACAGCCGTCTGTACCGTGAGCGCTGCCGCTCCACACTGTTTCCACGCTGTAGTTTTCGGAAACGGCGTTACGCAGTGTCTGTATCCGCAGATATTCCGGCGACAGTGGTTTTGAGGCGACAAAATCTTCGGTATCGAAGAGCCGGAAACGGTTGTTCGCTTCGCAGTATGCGACAGCCTCCTTACAGGCTTCGGCAGCCTGCGCCCAGCGCTCGCTGCTGTAGGTCTGGTTGAAAAACGGTTCGCCGTTATGATCGCGAAAATCGTTGTAGTCGGTGTTCCCGTTGAAAAGCGGGCTTGCCCAGTAAACCAGAACTTTCGCTTTGATAAAATATGCAGCAGCCTGAGGGAAGCGTCCCAGTTCGGTCTGCCGGTTGACAATCACCGAGGGTAAAGCGTTGCTTTCTATCACTTCGTTCACCAGATCAAGAACATACTGGAAACAGTCGTCGATTTTTTCCCTGTAAACCCTGACGCCCAAAGTCGATTCGTCAACGGGCGGGCTTGTCCGCAGCGGACAGATCGGTCCGTAGAAGCAAATCATCTGGAAGTGCATATAGGCTTTCAGCAGTTTAGCTTCGGCAATCATCCGGTCTTTGTCGATACGCGGCAAATCCTGCACTTTTTCGATATTGTCGAGAAAAGTATTACAGTCGCGTATCCCGGCATATACCGAACGTGTGCCGGAGTTCTTATTGTCCCAGTAATTCATAACGGGAGATGCCGCATTGTCTTCTCCAAGCGCTATTCTCAAGCTTGCCCGGGTTCTGTTTTCCCTGTTTACAATCATTTCCATCGAGCCGAACAGACCGGGATTTGTATCCCAGCCCCAGCCGGTACGGGGTAAAGCCCAGTAACAGCTTGCCAGCGATTTTTCGGCGGCATAACGGTCGGCAAACATGTCGTCAACCGTACTCACATTTTCGGGGACAATATCCAGATAGTTGCACGTAACCGTCAACATTATAATCCCCAGCACAAATATTCTGTTCAATTTTTTTATTATGTATTTCATATTCTTATGTTTTTTTATTCATAATTAAATTACAGTCCGATATTTATTCCAACACTGAAAACCCTTTGCAGGGGATATCCAAGTCCGTTACCGCCAAGTTCGGGGTCCCAGAGTTTGAATCCGCTCCAGCGCAGCAGGTTTGTCCCGCTTACATAGACGCGAAGATTCGATACGAAAAACTTTTTCGTCAGATGCTGCGGCAGTGTGTAGCCTATTTCCGCCGATTTCAGACGTAAAAACGAAGCGTCATGCATATACCATGTGCTTGTTTTATTGTTGTTTTCTATCTCATAGTTCGCCAGACGGGGCCAGAAAGCATACGGGTCGCGGTTGCTTTCGTTCCAGTAATTGTCGGCAATAGCCTGAAGTATGGCGTTTTGACCGATTAAACCGTCATCTCCGTTTCCGTCAAGGAAAGGCTGTATCCTGCCGTTCCCCTCTAAGGTAAACCAGAACGACCGCCGTGCCGAGCCCTGAAAGAAGAACGAGGCGTCGAAACCCTTATATCCGGCAGTCAGACCGAAGCCGTAAGTGATTTCGGGTACGGTGGGATAGCCGATGGGTACTTCGTCAAGCGCCGAAATCTTCCCGTCACCGTTGATATCGCGGTATTTGATGTCGCCTGCCATAACTCGTCCAAACTGTTCGGGAGAATTATCCACTTCGCGTTCGTCAACAAACAGCCGTTCTGCAATATATCCCTTTGTCTGATAGATATTGTATCCCACATTCGATTTCCACGGAGTCGCCGAATAATCGGGTTCTTCCCATTCAACTACTTCGTTCGTGGCATACGTGAATGTCCCGCGTCCCGTAAGGAACAGGTCTTTGGTAAAGGATTTCTCGTAATTCAGTTCGATGTCGAAACCCTGTCCGCTGCCAACTCCGAGATTCGCCTTTACAGAGGGAAGAATACCCATCGTTCCGGGCATGACACGGTCTATCAGAATGTTTTCGCGCCGTTCGTGGAACACGTCGGCAATCAGCGACAGCCCGTTTTTCATTGCAATTTCGATTCCGATGTTTGTTTTGTACGCCGTTTCCCAGCCGATATTCTCGTTCGCATACTGAGTTACGTCCATTCCTCCGGGATTATACCGTAAAACAGGTCCCCACATTGGATTTTTGCCGGCGCCGGTATTTACATTCGAAAGATAGTAGAAACGCTCGGCGCTGCTGCCTATCTGGTCGTTGCCGACCATGCCGTAAGTGCCTTTAAACTTCACCGTAGAGAACACATCTTTCAGTGGTTCGAAAAACTTTTCGTTGGACAGCATCCATGCCAGCCCTACCGAGGGGAAGAATCCCCAGCGGTGTTTTTTCGAAAACCGTTCCGAGCCGTTATACCCGAAATTAAATTCGAGGAAATAGCGTGAATCGTAATTGTATGTCGCTCTTCCCGAAAGCCCGAGATTGCGGTGAGGCAGCGAGAGCAAAAGATTTTCCGCAACGCCCTGTTTTTCCTGCCGCATGATATAAACCAGCAATCCGCCGACATTGTGTTTTTGGGCAAACTGCCTGTTGTATTCCGCCGTGGCTTCCAGATAAAACGAGGTGTTGATAGTCCGGTCGCCCGGCGCGTAACCCAGCTTGTCGTCGCCGTTGGTGTTCAGTCTGCGCAGAGTATAGGTGTTTTCTACAAGATCGTATGTGTCGAGGTTATAGAAATACGGCCTGTAGGCGCGCGTAACGCTGAAATCGGAATAGCGGTTCATGTTTACCATTGCACGGACGCTCAATCCTTCAGTCAGCATATTGAGATTCTGGTCTATTCCGAACTGCGTACTTGTCGTATTTGTACTGTAATCCCTGTATCCTTTCATCACTTCGGCGTACGGATTGATGTAATTTGCAGTGGAATAGTTTCCGAACAGGATATGCTTTGCATACGAATACTCTTCGTCAGGCTCGTAATACGGTTTGAAGAGAACGGGATTGGCCTGAATGACCTTGCTGTACATCCCCGAGCCGCCGTCGATGGGACCGTCGTATTCGTCAAACGTACTGCTCAGCTTGAAAATGAGCTCCGTTGTTTTTGTAAGATTAACGTTTACGTTGGTACGGATGGCATACTTCGTAAGGTTGATGTTGTTGTTAAAACTGTTACGTTTATCGACCTTCATGTTTCCGTTGTCCTGAGCGATGTTTACAGCCACATAGTAACGCGCCACGCTGCCTCCTCCGCTGATGCTGAGATTGGCGCGCTGGTTGCTGATAACCTTGTCGAACATGGTATTATACCAGTCGGTAGCGGGATAGATGTCGGGATGCGTCCCGCGTTCGGTCATCTCTATTTTCTCTATCGGATATTCGAGGATTCCGTCGGGATCGCGGGTAATGATAGACTCATTGTGCATCCGCATATAAGTGACAGGGTCGGTGACTTTAATCATCTCGGTTGGCGAGGAGAACGAGTTTTCGAGACGCACGTTTACTTTTATCCGTCCTTCGCGTCCTTCTTTCGTATTGACAAGAATCACGCCATTGGCTCCACGCGCTCCGTAAAGGGCTGTAGAGGTGGCGTCTTTCATCACGGAGAAACTTTCGATGTCATCGGTATTCAGCCTTGCCAGGTCGTCGGTCGTCAATTCCACTCCGTCAATCAGGATGAGAGGGTCTTTTTTCGCCGCCGCCCCGAAAGTAGTGATACCGCGGATAAAGAACTGTGCATTATCCTGTCCCGGCTCGCCGCTGGTCTGATACGAAATCATACCGGCGACTTTCCCCGCAAAAGCGGTGGTCAGGTTGCTCGACGGCACTTTTAACTCTTTGGCGCTGACGGTCGCAATAGACCCGATCACGCTCTCTTTCTTCTGCCTGGAAAAGGCTACCACGGTAACCTCGTCCAGCGACTGCGATTCTTCAATCAGAATCGCACTGATCACCGTTTTGTCTCCGGTAACCTTAATTTCCTGTGTGACGAATCCCACAAGAATAAATTCAAGGACGCTGCCTCTGGGGACATTATTCAGAACATAGTCGCCGTCGTCATTGGTTGCAGTTCCGATAGCGGTTTCCTGAATGCGTACCGCCGCCCCTGCCAGGGCATTGCCGTCCGAATCGATTACTTTTCCCTTAATGTTGAGGTTCTGTGCATTCAGCCCGACAGCAAGGAAAAACATTGGAAGCATCATGTATAATATTGTACTTCCCTTTTTCAGTCTTCTGTAAATATTCATACTTTTATTTATAATACTTAAAATTTGATGTTGAGAAACACAGTACGGTTTTTCTTTTTATGTCTGCGTTTTCCCGACAGTTAATTAAAAAACTTTTTTCTAATACTCTTACCGAAGTAAAAGTTGGTGACACACTCGCGACAGCTGATAATTGACAGTCGATAGCTGACAGTTACCGTGTCGCTCTTTTTCCGGTGAATGTTTTCGCTTCCGGATGACAAACGCTTTCCCTGAAAGCCGGTTTGCCGTAATTACTGTTTTATTATGATGAGTCCAACCGTTTCATAAGCGTTTAGTTTTAAAATTTGAAAATTTAACAGTAAGCATGCCTCCGTCTTTTCCACAGGAATAAAACATGAACATGTACATGTACAAAAAAACCGCATACATAATATATATGTTGCGGCGATATGCGGGCAGGTACTTTTTCTGCTACTGTGCCTGCTGTACGCGAATGAACGTACCTCTCCCCTGCTATTGTAACCTGCTGATCTTCTCTCTCTCTCTCTCTCTCTCTCTCTCTCTCTCTCTCTCTCTCTCTCTCTCTCTCTCTCTCTCTGCAAAAATCGTGCCACAGCAGTTAACTGCCTGACTTACCGGAATATTATGCGAGAAAAACAAATTCATGTTATAATTTTTTTCGTTTAAATTATTATCGTTTTTACGGCGCAAATATATGAAAAAAATAATTAATCAAGCAAACATTTTTTGCATTTAATATAAACATTTTTTACTACAGTTTGAGATACACCGGTTTAACATGCGTATACCGCAGTTAAATTTTTTAACTTTTTTCTTTTGTGCGGGATACAAAAAAGGAAATCCTTAATCCGACGACATTGTGATATTGCATACGGCAGGCTGTCGGCAATCAGTAAGTCCCCGCGCTCTTTCCTTTTTTGTCGTATACCCGTAAGTTCCGCAGTGACGACATCCGTAAGCTTTAACTTACGGCATGGGCGGCATGGATCGGCGGTCAGCAAGTCCCGCAGTGCCCGCAGGGACTTTGCGCCCTTTGTGTTCTTTGCGGTAAAAACAGCACGACTCTCGCCCGGTCGTGGATTTCCGGTTTCCGGATTGCTTCGTCGCTGCGCTCCTCGCAATGACGATGAGACGCGGACTGCTTCATCGCTATATGCCGGCGTCTAGTCGCGAACTGTTTCCCGACCCTTCGTCATTGCGAGGGCGCAGCCCGAAGCAATCCGGAAAAAGTCGCTCGGCACAGTTTTCGTGCCTTTGCGGTTAAAAAAATCTGTTAATTCTTTAACTGTCTGATCAAAAATCAGAGTTCAGACAATTGGATAAATATTAAAAAGGTTCTTTGACTTATTGGTTTACACGCTTTTCGACAACAAAGAATATTTGTTTATCGAAAAAAAATGTATCTTTGCGCCGGTAAAAAAATAAGGTTATGGCATTAGTAATAAAACGTGCGCCGGTCATTCGAACAGTTGATAATTGATTTTAATTGCTGAAATGAAGATTAAAAAATAAAGAGCATGGATAAAAAGACACTGGATAAAGAGACGGGCGATAAGATAGCTTTTATCAGTTTTATCATTCCGGAATTTGCGGCAGCGTACAAGATGAAAATATCCGACGCTTACCGGTATCTGAAAAAATATGGCGGGTTTAGTTATTTGGACGAATGCTGGTGGGCTTTGCATATCGACAATCCTTTCTGGGCTGTCAGAGACATGTATAAGGTTTGTCGAAGCAATGGAGGTATGCGATGAGAGTTTATCACGGCAGCGATACAGCCGTTTCCGTTATTGACCTGCAAAAATGTAAGCCGAACAGGGATTTCGGGCGGGGTTTTTATGTTACAAAGTTTCGTTCGCAAGCCGAAAGTATGGCAAACAGAGTTGCAAAATACAGCAAAAAAACACCGGTGATAACGGAATATGAATTTGACGAATATGCTTATCAGGACGAGGACTTGAATGTATTGCGTTTTGAGGGCTACAATGAAGAATGGCTGGATTTTGTCGTTTTAAACCGCAATGCCGGCAAGCGCATGCAGGCGCATGAATACGACATTGTGGAGGGAAATGTGGCAGATGACAAAATTACCCGAAACATCACAAAATACCTGAAAGGAAAAATTTCAAAACAGGATTTTCTCGAAATGCTTAAATACAGCAAACCGAGTCATCAGTTATGCTTTTGTACGGTAAATTCTCTTCAAATGCTTGATTTCATCGAAAACCCAACGGATATTTTCTTCGAAATTTCGGAAATCGGCGAGCATTTACTCGAAGCCCTGATGCTCGACCGTAAAATAAATGAAACATTGGCCGCCGATTTGTTTTTTAATTCCGGCACATTCGCTCAACTCGAAAACGAAACTGCCCTGCTTTATCTAAAACCGTGGCAGGAAATTTACGAAATGCTTAAAAAAGAATTGAAGATGTAAATTCACCGTATTTCAACAGAACAGATTATATAAAAGCGTGTAAACCGATACTCAAAGGTTTGCACGCTTTTTTTGTGCGCACATACGAACAGTGAATAAATGAATAAAGAAATAATGTATAAAAATATATAAAATGGAATTGGTATTACATAGAAGATATTTAGGTAAAGAGTATACGGTAGGCTCTCTTTATTTTCACCTCTCCCCTAACCCCTCCCCACAAAGGGGGGAGGGGGGAGAGGTAAAAAGTAAAAATATGGAAAAAGATAATTTATGCAGTAAAGCTGAAACGACATCCAGAATGATTGACCGAAACAGTCACAAAAACAAAAATCAAACAAATCACAAAAATCACAGTTCAGACAGCAACCGGATAAAGCAAATCTCATTTTTACTTTTCATTTTATGTTTCTTCGCTACAAACAAAATAACGGCGCAAACAAGCGGCTATACAAACTCCTGTAAATGGGAACTCACAGGAACTTCCCCTAATTATACTCTTACTATTTCCCCCACCAATGGTATTAGTGGCGCTATGGCTGATTATACTTCCGGTTCTGCGCCATGGTATTCCAATCGAGCCAATATTAAAACCCTGATCATACAGCAGGGAGTAACACATATTGTAAATTATGCTTTTTACGATTGCCAAAGTTTAACAGGCTCATTAACAATTCCCAATTCGGTTACTTCTATTGGAAATAGTGCATTTGATGGTTGCCGTGGCTTCACAGGCTCATTAACCATTCCCAATTCGGTTACTTCTATTGAAGAATATGCTTTTTACTATTGCACCGGCATGACGAGTTTAACAATTGGCAATTCGGTCAAAACTATTAGACGTACTGCTTTTAGAAATTGCGCCAACTTGACGAATGTAATAATTCCCAATTGTTCGGGGATATCCATGTAGGGGCGAAAAATTTTTCGCCCTAAAATCTTCTGTTTTTACCTTTAAATATATCAGGCGGAAAACTTAAGTTTTCACAATTTATAAATATGTTGTACCTTTGACGAAAATAAAGTTTTAACTAATTAATATATATAAAATAAAAATGAAAAAAACTGTAAAAAGAATGAAAAAGTTAGGGTATTTTTATATGCTGTTTTTGTGCATCTTTTCGTGCAAAAACGATGAAGAGGTGATACTGTTTCATATCGATGTATCGCAGGCAACTACGCTGGCTCCGCCGGAGACGCTGTATTCTTTCACGGACAAATTTGCATTTGGAGTTTCGATCCGTGATACTGTAGCATTTGTTATGCAGGCAAAATCAGATACAAGCCTCACTGCGATAAACATAAAAACTAAAAGTATTATCCAGTCTTTCGGAGTATCCGGGATGGGACCGAATGATATATGCGATCCTATATTTATATCATCTATCGACCATTCCGACGTTCTGTTGCAGGATGGCAGGGTGAATAAATTTCATAAAGTCGGCTTTAACAGAAACTTAAAGCGGTATTCAGTTGACAAATTTATGATTTATCCGGAGAAAATTTGGCGCAGTGGAGAATCAAATATATCGCGAAATTTCATCTCCGGCAGAAAAGTCGGCCGGGGCGAAAAAATGTTTTATATCTATGACAGAAATAACGATACCGTAATGGACATAGATTATTATCCGCCAATAAAAAACTTAAATAAAGAGCTTGATTTCAATAATATTTATTCGCCGTCCGTATCCTTAAATGAGGAAAGAAACAGAATTGTTATCGGAATGTTTTTTTTCGATATGTTTCAGATTTATGACTTGTCGGGGAACAGATTGAAAACCTGCTGTTTTTCAGACAACGGTATTCCAATGTTTAATCATTCAGACGGCATGGAAACAGTCATGCAGAAATGCGAAACGGGACTTATCCGTTCTTTTGCAACAAAAGATTATTGTTATTTTTTGCGTATTGCCCGTGATTTTTCTTCCGGTAGCACAAAATTTTGCATGCTTATACAGATCGACTGGGAGGGAGAATTAATAAATGCATACCATATTCCTGATAAAGTCTTAGGCCATTTTTATATCGACGAGCAGAACCGGAAGATGTATATAACACGACATCGCACAGTTCCAGATATTCATGTAAACGAGGTTTTTGAGATAGTTTCATATCAGTTGAAAGAAATATAAAGGAATTTTGCTGCGCGGATTAAAATGAAAAATAAATGAAAATAAATTTTTCACTGTAAATTTTGCCAATCCCGAAAAAGACGCTCCAAATCTGCAATTTTTTTATCCTGTTTTTCGACAGTTTCCGACAGTTCCCTGACAGTTTCCGACAGATATTTGTTAGTTTCAGTCAGATATTTGTTAGTTTCAGTCAGTTGTTCGATAATTTTATCCTTTTCTCTGGTAGCTTCATTTTTTGCGTTGTTAAGAATCCGCAGAAATTCTTCCTCGTCTTCTATCTGTTTACGTTCTCTGGGGTCGGCGCCCATTTCGTAAAGCAGTCCGGTAATAAGCGTCATATTTTCGTCGTCGGGCTGATAGGGATATTCTTTTATCACATCCGAACCTTCTTTGACAAAATATCTCTGTTCAAAGATACTGAGCAGTTTATCAAGGTTTGTAGAGTAACGCACATCGGTGATTCTGCCCGCCTGAATGACATAACTGTCGTGGGTAAGGTTCTCTATAAACTTCGACTTTGTGTCTATGGTTTTCCTGTTTATCATGTCGGTATATGTACGCCCGACTTTAATGCAGGGACAGTCCGTTTCGGCGAGATTGTTTCCCAGAATATAGATTGTTGTTATCGGCAGGTGTGTTTCCTTCCCGTCCGTAACATCCATCCGCGCATACTGCTCGCCGAGATATTTACGAAAACGGATTACATCAAGCGTATCCCATGATTTCTGGATCTCTATCAGTATCTTGCGGAAACTGCCGTCGATATCGCGAACGGTTGCCATGAAATCCAGCCGGAAAACCGAATAACTCTCCGTCTCTTTTTCTTTCTCCCCGCGTTCCGTATCTTTTGTCTTATC
>JAISPE010000413.1 GCA_031275145.1 Prevotellaceae bacterium
TTCTTAAATTGATGACATTGTGCTTTAGCTTACGGCAGGGATACATGCGGGACTTACGGATATGCGGTAAAAAAGGAATAATTGATACTGTCATAATAATCTAATTATGCGATCTTTATGGTTTAGTTATATGAAAGGTTATTCTGTTATTTTGAATTAGGTGGAAATGAGGTTTTCTGTCTACGTTTGAACACCCTGCCCTGCAAGAGAAACTGTTATACTTTATTAATTTTTCTTCACTAAGCAGGACGGTGTTTTTTTGCTCCGATTTTCATAACACAGTCTTCGAACTGTTCGCGCGAAACGGTGGCGTTATTACGGGCTTTGACTCTGTAATTGTATATCGTACTTATGGAATACCGTAAAAAACCGGCGATTTTGGCGCTGTCGGTTATACCCAGACGTATCAGTGCGAAAATGCGTAATTCGGTATTCATCAACTCGCCTTTTTTGAGGACGACCTGTTCGTCCTGCGTTTGCAGAGCATTAAATTCCTCGACAAACGAGGGATACAGGTTTAAAAAGATAATGTCGAACTTCTCGTATAATTCGGCAAGTTCGCTTTCAACAAGTTTATTGGAACGCAACAGTTTATACAGATCGTCGAACTGTCCGTTCGATGCATACCGGTTTAAAGTTCTGCGGTATGCTTCCATTTTTTCGATGTAGGCGGAACAGAGGTTGAAAAAATGGGCGATATATTCTTCCTTGATGATATTCGATTCTTCGAGATTATGATTGGATTCGCAGAGGTTTCTGTTTAATTCGTTGAGTTTGCCGTTTGTTTCGTGAAGTTTGTTTTTAATCGCAGACAGTCGTTTCATTTGTTTGTAAATATATCCCAGTCCGATAGCTAAACATACAAGCAGGACGCTAATAATAAATAGCATTGTTTGCAGATTCCGTTTCTGGCTGTTTTCCTTTTCCCTGTATGCGGCATTAATAATCGGATACGAGGCCGATATTTCGACAGTCCGGTATGGCAGGTTACATGCAAGCGCATCGTTTATTGCAAATTGCATCAGTCTGTATGCTCTGTCGATATTGCCGTCCGCAAAGTATATCAACGATAAAGCCCTGATAGAAGCATTATCTCTGATACAGTGTTCGATATCGGCAATGGCCGAGATGGAAAAATATTTTTTTGCCATCTCGGGACTGCCTTTCATCTGATACATATATCCAAGGAAATAAGCCACAATACCGCGTTCAGCTTTCGAAGCATCGGTTTCGTTCATCAACTCAAGCAGCTGCGCTTCGCCGCCGGCATTGCTGTACAGCAGTTTGGCGGCGTATGCAATCCTGTATCGCAACGACGGGGCGTCAAGAATGGCTAACAGCGAATCACGGTATTTTTCGCTCTCCTGATAATAGAATATATTGTTGTTGCTTTGTCCGTAACCGCTGCAAAACGTTTCACAAACTTCGTAATAATCAGGCTGCAACTTGTCGGTTAAGGAATCTTTCTCTATGCTGTCGAGCAGATTTTTTGCTTCGATATACAAACCCCTTGCGCTGTAAAGATATGCCATCTTTATGTTTGTTTCCGTAATCAGCGTGTCGATAGATAATCTGTTTGCAATTTCTTTGTTTTTCAACATATACAGCGTAGCCGAATCGGTTTGATATTTCCGGTATTCGTCGTACAGTTTATTGTTGATGTCGAACTGTTGTTTCGGAGTCAAATCTCCGATAGACAGTAACTGTTTCAGTCTCTCTATTCGCCGTTCTTTTTCCGATATATAAAATGCCTGACGGTCAATTGTTCTGTCTAAAACATAATACAGAGAATCATTTTCAGCGGCAAAAGACTTTATCGAATAAAGCGATAGTATGAAATAAATTGCAATACCTGTTTTCATTAGTGACATCCAAAAGTATTAAGTTAAAACATCATGTTTAATATTTACGCAATGCAAAATTAAACATTATATCGGGAAAATACAAAATTTTGTCACCCTCGCGCGCTGTGCCCTGTTAATCCGTTATTTGACTTCGCCGATTTGAACGTAATCCGTAATTTTCAATTCGCAATTAATGCTTTAAGCCCTCTTTTCGTCATTATCCAGGCGCAGGGATGGCCGTCGTGTCCCGAATGAAATTTGATAATATCGCTATAACATAAAGTTTCATCAATTATGATAACCGTATTTTCGGGAACGGACAGAGTGATTTCCAAACGCTGGTTTTTCCAGTCATTCAGAGGGTCTATCGTGAAATATGGAGAAAAAGTTATTTGCGAATTTTCGACGTCGAATTGATAATTAATATCATTGGCATACTTCAGGGCTGTATGTTTATTTTTCCCCCGCGATGTTTTAATGATTTGAAGCTTACTGATGCCGTCGTTTTCATTGAGATAAATATGCATTTCCGGTTTGCCGTAAAAACGGTTGTTTTCATCGTCGAAATATCCCCCCGACGGATAGCCAAGTGTTTCCAGATCCGTAGATTTCAAGGTTAAATATACTGTATCGCCGGTATTTACCGGAATCGTTTTGACGGATTTGTTATATCCGAAATAGTTTCCCGCTTCACGAAAAATTTGGGTTCCTATAACAGAGGGTATTATAAAATAGATTATCAACAAAACGATATGTATTTGAGGGTATTTCACCTTAGTACCCGTTATTGCCTTAACTCCCCAGTATATGCAGGCGGCGACCGTCAATATCATGAACACAGCCGTGCTGACAGACAATATAGTGTATGACGACCGGGAAACGATATGCGACAAAAAACCGTTGAACGGGAAGAGAGGGAAGAAAGACCAGTTGAAAATAACGTCGTGCAACAGCAGCAGGCTGCAAAATGACAGCGCCATACAGACTCCAATACAGCACAGTATGATTCCCGCGACAATACGGATAACAGTCCATATCTTTTTCGGAAGACTGTCGGTTCCGGCCGTTTTTTCCCTCGACCGGCCGGATGACCTTAAACCGGAAGAATCCATATTGCCTTTTATGCTTTTTTCGATATTACTGACATTGATTTCCTGTCCCTGCATTTCAAGCTTTTGAGCCGTAGTTTTCGCCAGAGGAATGATTATCCATAACAGAAAATAGATTAAAACCGGGATTCCGTAAAACAAAAAACAGACAACAAAAATCAGACGTACAAGGATAACGCTTATTTCCAGCCATGCCGCAATACCGGCGCATACTCCTCCCAAAACGCTGTTGTCCGAATCGCGATACAGACGTTTAGCGTATTTTTTCCGGTTGCCGTAAGGAGGACGGTCATCCCCCTCACTGCTGTCCGAATCTGCAATATCTTCCGGCGTGCCAAGCGTTTCGATTACGTGCAGCACATCTTTGTTTGTAATCGCCTGCGAAACCCCTCCTGCACGCTCGGCAAACAGTTCGGCAATACGGGCTTCAATATCTGCAATAATTTCATTACCGCCTTTTTCGTGCTCGAAATATTTATACAGAGAATCCAGATAACCGTTCAAATTACGACAGGCATCATCGGTAATATTGAACACTGTATTATTTATACTGACAGTTTCTACTCGTCTCATTTTATATTGTTTGTTTTATTTTTATTACGTAATTTGTCTACGGAATCCACTAATTCTTTCCATGAAATATCCATACTGTCCAAAAACTCTTTACCTTTTTCAGTGATTGAATAGTATTTTCGCGGAGGACCCTGTGTTGATTCTTCCCAGCGATATGACAGTAATTCTGCATTTTTCTGTCGTGTCAGCAGGGGATACAGAGTGCCTTCAACCACTATTAACCTGACTTCTTTCAAACGGTTAATAATGTCGGAAGCGTATGCATCGCTATCGGACAAAATGGAAAGGATGCAGTATTCCAGCACCCCCTTCCGCATTTGTGCCTTTGCATTCTCAGTATTCATAACATGTTACAGTTCATACTTGGGAGTAACAATCCAAATGATAAGATATATCATACCTGTGAATGCCATGAAAAAACCCACTACAAATGCAATTCTGACAATCACGGGATCAATGTCAAAATATTCGCCCAAACCCGTACATACACCGGCAATCACCTTATTTTTAGGCTGTCTGTACAGTTTTTTAGTACGATGGGTGTCCGATATCGAAAAACCGAGGTTATAACATACTTCGATTACATCAACATAAGTAATAACATGTTTATTGCCGCTTAATTTACGTTCGAACTGATCGGCTACCTGTTTTTCCATATCGTTTTGGTTCCGGCAGTTCATCAGTAAACCGTTTAAAACATTATATCCGTCTTCTTCAATCTGGAAGATTCTGCCGTCTAAATGACTTGAAATAACTCGTTTCATAATAAATTATATTAAAAATTAAACATTAAAATTTTATGCAAAGATATACAATATTTTTAATACTATGCATAACATAGTACTTTTTTTTGCGCATTTAAAATTGTCGCTGCACTCCTTTAACGATAGCCATCCTGATGCCCGGAAGTCATCCTGCAACATTAAATAGCTTACAATGATGCTTTTTGTAATATCCTAATAACAAGCCTTTACACGCTTCATCGTCATTGCGAATAACCGTTTCGTACCGCAACTTAGTGAAGGAAAATTAATAAAGTATAACAGTTTCTCCTGCAGGGCAGGGTGTTCAAACGTAGACAGAAAACCTCATTTCTACCTAATTCAAAATAACAGAACAACCTCAGTAGCAATGAGAAAATACACACAAACCAACCTCATTACCTAATTAAACCGAACCGGATGCCGTTGATTTAATGCGGTAATGAGTACCCCATTAACCGGGTTAATTCAAAAAAATAAATAACTGTTCCCGATCGCCGACCCGTGCCGCCCATGCCGTCTACCGATGTAATCATATCTGTTTTTCTTATCGTACCCTTTGAACATATCCGCCTCCACTTTTACGCTACGTCGCAGCTTATTTTCTAAGGGATGAGAAATAAATATATATAAATTTATTTCACAGCGAACGGCATAATCAGAGAATAGCCTTCGTCGTCGATAAGGGTGATGATATGATTTCCGGGTTGGGGGAGGTATGCCATTTGGTGATTATCGTGAGTTTCGCCGATATACTGTTCGTCGATATGCCAGTAGACGGTTGATTTGGCCCGGCTGTGCGCTGCCTGCATGACTATTTTTCCCTTTTCGCCGCTGAACTGTTTAGTCGCCACTACCGATATTCCATAAGCGGGATATATCATTTGCATTGGTGAAGATTCGTCGATTGAGCAGTGCGGATCTGCCGGAGGTAAGGGGCGGTAACCGGCATGATGTCGCCGGTAGTACCATTCCTGAGCCGGAGGAAGCACAAACCACGATTTGTGGATCATTTCGTGCACGGGATAACAGCTGCTGTTGACCCTGTATTTTTCGTCTTTATCGAGATGTATCAGACGGTGATACGGACAGACGCCCGTCGACAGGCCGGCCTGCGTCACCCAGACGGAATCGACCTCTTCGCAGTATTCGCCGGCACGGTATCCGCTTTGACGGCATGCGGCGATTCTGGTCATTTCGTCGTAAGGCTGCCGGAACCAGCTTTTTGATCGCGGCAACAAATTAAAAATGTCGAACATTAGAGGCGCTGCATATCCCACTCCGGTAAGCAGGGGACGTCCTTCGCCCGAAGCGTTTCCGACCCATACGCCCACGAGATAATCGGGAGTTACGCCGATAGCCCACGCATCGCGGTTTCCGTAGCTTGTACCCGTCTTCCATGCGATTTTTCTGCCCGAAGAAAACATCATCCACGAAGATTCCTCTTCCGGGCGGTTCAGTTCCGACAAAGTTTCAAGCGTCTGATATATGGCTGCGGCGCTGACGGGTCCCGCTGTGGAATACACCGGTTTTTTCTCCTGCACATTCGCATCTTTGATACAGTTTAACTTTTTTGTATCGTGTATATTGTAACGTCCGCTGTTTATTCCGAAACGATTGACCGTTCTTGCCATATCGGCATACATTCCGGCAATGTCCCAGAGAGTTCCCTCCGCGCCTCCCAGAATGAGCGACAGGCCATAGTGCATCGGCGGTTTCGTCAGTGTAGTCATACCCAAATCTTTCAGCAGGAGATAGAATCTTTCCACATTATAATCCGCCAGCATCCTGACCGCAGGCACATTCAGCGAGCGGGTCAGAGCGTCGTGAGCGGAAACAGCGCCGTCGAATGACTTGCTGTAGTTGTGAGGCGAAAATCCGGCGACATGAAACGGGATATCGGGAATAAGAGTTCCCGGAAGGATTTCGCCGGCGTCCAGCATCCCCGCGTAAAGAAACGGTTTCAGGATGCTTCCCGTACTTCGCGGGGCGGTTATGACATCTACATTTGCGCCGTGTCTGTCGTTTCCGGCGATTACGTTTCCTGCGTATGCGGTTACATCGCCGCTTTCTATTTCGGCAACTATCACGGCTGCATTGTGTACCATGTTGGCCTTGAAAGCGCTGACATGGTTTTCGATTACGACATTGACAGACTGTTGCAGAGGGGAAGATATGGTCGTGGTTATTCTCTGTCCGGGAAATTTTTCCGCAATTCTGTCAAGCAGATGAGGCGTCGAGCGCGGTAAGGGCAGAGGATTTTCGGGTAAAGGCTCTATTTTGGCGAGCGAACAGTCGTTTTCGCTGATGATTCCCTTCCTCATCATATTGTCCAACAGTGCGTCGCGTTTGATTTTAAGAGCGTTTCTGTTTCTTCCGGGATGTATCAGGCCGGGAGAATTGGGCAGTACGGCAAGCGTGGCGGCTTCGGCCCATGACAGATCTGCGGCGTTGCGGCCGAAATATCGCCATGCAGCGGCTTCGATACCGACGACATTACCGCCGAAAGGAGCGTTTGCAGCGTATAACGACAGTATTTCCCTCTTGCTCATCGTGGCTTCGAGTTTGACTGCCAGCAGTGTCTCGATTATTTTTTCTTTCAGGGTACGTTTTTTCCCCTTGCGCATCAGCCGTACCGCCTGCATGCTTACCGTACTGCCTCCCTCGACCGTTTTTCCCTGCCGGATGTTATGCGTCAGAGCGCGTATAACGGCTATCGGGTCAATACCCTGATGATAATAGAAACGTTTGTCTTCAAATGTAATAAGCGCCTTTATATATGTTTCGGGAAAAGATTCCCTTTCGGGGAAACGCCACTGTCCGTCGGAAGCGATCCGCGCTCCCAGAAGTCCTCCTTCGGAATCCTCTATAACTGTACAGTAAGGGTCGTCAACGGAATAGTCCGGCAAACAGAAAAATCCGGCAATGAGGATATAAACCGCAAGTATCCAGTATTTTTTTATTTTATGCACAGTTTTTATAATGAACATTGTTTTACCGCTTTTTTATTGTTTTTTACCGCAAAGTCATCAATGGCAAAGAGCATCCCGTTAGGGATGTATCGCTCGGTAGAAAACCCATACAGTCCTGTTTTGCATCCCGTTAGGGATGCATCCCTAGCGGGATGCCATAAAAGCAAAGCTCCCGCTTTGCACAAGTCTGAAGAGTTTTGGAAAAATTTAATGAAAGAAAAAAGCAGATGCAAACAGTTTATATTCAGCGCAAACAATTTCACTGTAAACTTTTTTTTAACATGAAAAACATTATTTTGTTCACCGTATTAAAAAAATACATTACTTTTGCATTACGTTTAAATAAAAATGAAAATTAATTAAAAATAATGACATGAATCGTTTTTCTGCATATAATCTTCCGGTAAATCAGGTAATTATCTGGTTTGG
>JAISPE010000028.1 GCA_031275145.1 Prevotellaceae bacterium
GGAATTAAATATTAAAAATTAATGGTATGACACCGGGTAAAAATGATGAAATATTTCCGTTGTTATAAAATAAATTAATTTTGTGCGTTAAACGAAAGAAACGTTTGAGAGAATGACAAAGGATACAGCAAAGAAAGACGTCTTGCGATTACCGGCGGAACTGTTATACGCCGGAGAGCTGGAGGCCCTCAAAATCGAAGATGAAAAAGAAGAAAAACCGGCAGGCTGGCAACTGTCGCCGAAAGCGGTTTTGAAATTTATTGTCGGCGGGAAATCGGGAAAAACCGGTATCACTCCGAAATACATGGGACATAACAGACTTGTGGAGATTGCCATAGCCACGCTGCTTACCGACCGGTCGCTGTTACTGACGGGCGAGCCGGGAACGGCGAAGTCGTGGCTGTCCGAAAATCTTTCGGCGGCAATATGCGGCGATTCGGCAAAAGTGATACAGGGCACGGCCGGAACGGGCGAAGAACATATCCGCTATTCGTGGAACTATGCGATGCTTCTGGCCAACGGTCCCTCGAACGAAGCCCTCATCAAAAGCCCGATATACCGGGCGATGGAAACAGGCTCGATTGCACGTTTCGAAGAAATTTCGCGCTGCGCGTCGGAAGTTCAGGATGCCCTGATTTCGATAATGTCCGAGAAAACGATTGCCATCCCCGAGCTGAACGTGGAAGCGCCGGCTGTGAGAGGCTTCTCCATTATTGCAACCGCAAATACCCGCGACAGAGGCGTAAACGACATGTCTTCGGCCCTGAAAAGACGCTTCAACATCATTGTGCTTCCCTCGCCTGCCGATCTGGAAACGGAAGTATCGATCGTATCGCGGCGTGTCCGCGAAATTTCGTCGAACTACAGACTGAAAGCCGCACTCCCGTCGAACGATTCCATAGAAAAGATTGTCACCGTATTTCGCGAACTGAGACAGGGAGCTACCTTAGACGGTAAGCAAAAGCTGAAATCGCCGGGCGGAGTAATTTCGACTGCCGAGGCCATTTCGCTTATAACAAACAGTATGGCTCTGGCCGCAAGTTTCGGAAACGGAAACGTGTCCGACGAAGATCTGGCCGCCGGACTGCAGGGAGCTGTCGTCAAGGACGAAGATAAGGACAAAATCGTCTGGAAAGAGTATCTGGAAAACGTCATGAAAAAGAAAGGCGCCGCGTGGAGAGGTCTGTACAACACATGTTCCGAACTTAATAAAATATAATAATGATTTTTGACAGAACTTTTTTGACATAATTAACAGAATTTTCAAAATTAACAGATCTGTAAATTATGAAAATTATGTTAATTATGTCAAAAAAAGTCAAAAAAAGTCAAAAAAAATATGTCAAAGAAAATAAAAATAACGAAATTATGTCCCGAACAACGGATCTTTTCGCCAGAATCTTTTCATTTGTCACGCATGACATCTGGCATCTGAACATCGAGGTATTAAGTAAAAGGAAAGCTTTCTGGATACGGCAGTTGAAGGTTTTAATCATAACCGTCAAGGAATTTAACAACGGAAAAGTGAATCTGCAGGCCTCGTCTCTTTCGTTTTATCTTCTCATGTCCATTGTGCCGATAGCGGCGATTATATTTGCCGTTTCATCGGGATTCGGCATCGAACAGTATCTGCGTGAATGGCTGACGGAAACATTTCCCGACCAGCACGAGGTCGTGAACAGGCTGCTGCTGTTCGTCGAATCGGCCCTGAAAGACGCCCGCGGAAGCTGGATTACGGGAGTCGGCATCGGAGTTTTGCTGTGGTCGTCGCTGAGCATGTTCGTCAGGATAGAAGAAGCGCTGAACGCAATCTGGCAGGCGAAACGTCACCGTTCGTGGGCGCGCCGTTTTTCGGACTATCTGTCCATCATGCTGATATCGCCCGTACTTCTGATTCTGTCCAACAGCATCACCGTTACCCTCCGTTTTTACTTCGATTCGGCGATAGAGCATTTTCCCTTTCTGGGAACGGTCAAACTTGCCATCTTCAACTTTTTGCCGCTGCTGCTTGTCTGGATACTGTTCACGATACTGTATGTCGTGATGCCGAACGTCAAGGTACGGTTTGTCCCCGCCCTGATAGCCGCCATAATTGCCGGCACAGTATTTTACTGGGTCGAACAGATTTACATCTTTTCGCAGGTAAGCATCTCGAAATACAATGCGATATACGGCAGTCTTGCCGCGATACCGCTGTTCCTGCTGTGCGCCCGAATAGGCTGGCAGATAGTCCTGTTCGGCGCCGAACTGTCGTTTGCGTATCAGAATATCGACAGTTTTGAAGACGAAATCATGGAGCAGGAAAATCTCAATCACATCAATTTCACCATACTCGCCATATACGTGCTGAAAAACATAACGGATGTTTTCAAGACCGGCGAGCATCCCAAACTTGTCTCCCGTCTGTCCGACGAACTCGGACTGTCGATACGCTCGCTGAACGTCATAATCAAGGCGCTGATAAACTGCGGGCTGATTCTGGAAGTCAATACCGCCCACAAGGATGATGCATACGTTCCCGCAATGGATATCAACAGGATAACACTGAAACTTGTTTTGAGTAAACTTGAAAACCTGGGCGGAAACATCGTTCTGGAAAAAACGCACGCCGATGTGGAACGGATTTCAAACTTGGTCAAAAACATTTACGATTTTAAGGATAAGGAAACAGTCGAACTGAAAATAAGCGATATATAATTCATTATGATAAAAAAAATTCTTACGGTTTTTATTCTGACCGCCGTCATGTCCTGTTCAAAACAGAGAATCATTCCCGACAGGATATTAGTCGAAATCATTTACAGAATGCAACTCACCGACGCCGTACTTTTTACGCGCGAATCGTACATCCTTCACAAGGATTCGATGAGGATATACGAGCCCGAGATAGAAAAATTCGGATACACACTCGACGACCTGCGCCGGACATTCCTGAAATGCGCCGCCGAAAACAATAAACTGCAATCAATCCTGAATCAGGTTATCGATAAGATAGCTGCCGAAAAAGAGGTCCATAAAGGCCCGGCGCGAATCGAAAAACTGTCTGAAAACATGAACACCGGTCCCGATTCCGTTTCCATCGTTTCGAAAACCGTAAACAGGCACAATATCGAAGTCGTTCTGAGCGAACAGGGTGTGTACGACGTCTCGGCAAGTTATTTTTTCTACCGTAACGACAGTACGAAAAATCCCAAAATGGCAGTCTGGCTTGAATCAAGGTCGTACAAAGATTCAATCGTGGACAGACAGGAAACAGATCTGGTGAAGGATACCGTATTCGCCGATTATTCGATAAGAGTAAAATTCAACAATCCAAGTTTCAATATACTGAAAATATACTGGATAGATTTCGAGCAGGAATCCGGCCTGTCGAAACCGGAAACTCCGGCCCCGCTGCCGGCCCGACCCGCAAACGCACGAATCGCCAAACGGACAAACATCAGGACCAAACCCGATACTGTAACCAGACAGCATCTGATAATCAAAAATAAATCGGTTAAATACAATTTCGAAGAATCGGATACCACCAGACTGAAAAAAGAAGACGAATTTATCGGCCCACTGCCGCCCGACTCTCTGTGGAAAAATCGGACAGCGGATTCGGCTACAAACGCCGCTGATACCGTCGAACGGATTATCGCAATAAAAAGAAAAGATTCAATACTGCATGAAAAATAACAGTATCCCCGACAGCCAACCTTTATTAAAAGGATGGCTCAGAGCATTATTAATCATTGTACCGTTTTTTGCAGTCACAATAGTTTTCCAGCGGATCGGATATTCCATACTTGGGCTGGATATAATGTCGCGGCAACCGCTGACGCTTGCCGAAACAGCCGTATTACAGTGTATAACCGTGACAGGACACTTGCTTCTCGTTTTCGTCTTCATCCGCTATATCGACAGGAGAAGTTTCATGAGTTTGGGCTTGCAGTTAAAAGGTTATGCAAAAGACATACTGCCGGGAATTGCAACGGGAGCGATAATTATGTCGCTTGGCTTTGCCGTACTTCTGGTTTTAAACGGGATAGAAGTGACGCATATCCGTTTCGACGCCTGTAAACTGCTGACATGGACAGCGCTGTTCGTACTTGTGGCGCTTAACGAAGAAATATTTTGCAGAGGATATGTTCTCTACAATTTTCTTCAGTCAACAAACCGTTATCCGGCGCTGATATTCAGTTCCATGATTTTTTCCATTCTGCACATATTTAATCCCGACTTCGATTTGATGAGCTTTGTCAGCATATTGCTGGCGGGACTGTTACTCGGAATTTCGTACATATACACTAAAAATCTGTGGTTTCCCGTTGCCCTGCATTTCAGCTGGAATTTTTTTCAGGGACCGGTTTTCGGTTTCAACGTAAGCGGCACATCAGTATACTCCATTATTAATCAGCATCCCGAAGGAAACAATATCCTTAACGGAGGCGAATTTGGATTCGAAGGCTCAATCCTGTCTCAAATATTTATTGTAATCGCAACTGTGCTGATATGGCGGTATGTAAAGAAATCGAGATTTCAGTCCTCCTGAACTCCTTTTTTTGACATAATTAACAGAATTTTCA
>JAISPE010000037.1 GCA_031275145.1 Prevotellaceae bacterium
ATATTTTCGTCGTCGGGCTGATAGGGATATTCTTTTATCACATCCGAACCCTTTTTGACAAAATATCTCTGTTCAAAGATACTTAGCAGTTTATCAAGGTTTGTAGAGTAACGCACATCCGTGATTCTGCCGGCCTGAATGACATAGCTGTCATGGGTAAGATTTTCTATAAATATCGACCTTGCCTCAATCGGTGTTTTATTTATCATGTCGGTATATGTACGCCCGACTTTGATGCAGGGACAGTCCGTTTCGGCAAGATTGTTTCCCAGAATATAGATTGTCGTTATCGGCAGTCTGATTTCCTTTCCGTCTACGGCGTCGACTCTGATATACTGCTCGCCGAGATATTTGCGAAAACGCATTACATCCTGCGTATCCCATGATTTCTGGAGTTCTATCAGTATCTTGCGGGGCGGTTTATCGGCGGCGTCGCGAACGGTTGCCATGAAATCCAGGCGCAGGAAAGAGTAATACTGAACCTCGTCTTCTTTTTCTTTCGCTTTCTTTTTCCCTTTTTTCCCGCGTCCGGACGCAACCTTTGTCTCATCACGTTTATAGGTGAACTCCTGCGGCATAACAGTCAGATCTTCTATATGCTGTTCAAGTACGGTACCGAGAAAAAATTTCGCTATCCGCTGATTTTCCATCAAACGCTTAAACACCGTATCGTATATCGGATTGGCGATTATAAACGGAACTCCCGGTTTTATTACTGCTTCTTTTGTTTCCATATTATCTTTTTTATCACATTACGGACTGCAAAATTAGTAAATATTTTCGATTTTCGATACCGGACAATTGCTGTTTCTATTTTTTTGACAGAATTAACATAATTAACAAAATTTACAAAATCTGTTAATTTTAAAAATTGACTTCGTCGAGCTAAAGGTTCTGTCAAAAAAGTGCAAAACCGGAGAGAGGCTCAATCCCGTTCAAGCGTAAGTCTTCCGTTTATCCCGACCTCCCCGACGAAATATCTGTCGTGTGAAATGACTAACAAGCTGCCTTTGTAACTCCTGATTGTTCGCGTCAATATCTGTAAGCTCGAAATATCGAGATTATTTGTCGGTTCGTCCAAGACAATGATGTCCGGAGTTTGATTGGAAATCGTCAGGCAACAGAGACAGAGCCGCATTTTTTCGCCGCCGCTCAATGTCCTGCACGACCTGTCCCATGCGTCTGCGGGGAATAGAAAGCGGTTTAAACGCAGTCTCACTTCATGCAGTTCCATGTTTGACCGGTTATATTTTTCCGCAAGTTCTTCGACGCTGCAATCTGCGTCTATACAGGTATAATTCTGGTCTAAATAAATCCAGCTAAAATCCGCGCGTTTGACCGTTCCGCAGGAAGGCTTCAACAAACCGGTCAGTAACATGACAAACGTAGTTTTCCCAACGCCGTTATCTCCTGTAATATGAATACGGTCATGACTGTAAAAATTAAAATCCGTCGATTTTTTCCACAGAAATTTTTCCGGCTGATATGCGAAATTGATTTGACGGGCTTCGATAAGCAGTTTCCCCGCGTGAATGGATGTGTGGTCGAAATCTATCTTCAAATCTTTCAACGCGCCTTGCTGCTGCTTCAATTCGGACAGTTTCGCCCGGTGACTGCCGATGATTTCCTCGTGTTTGTCCTTCAGTCCCGCTGCCGTATTTTCGGCCGAGTTGGTCAGCAGTTTCCGCAGGGCGCGGGGCACTTCCGTTTTCTTCTTCTCCCCTCTGACAAGGCGTTTTTCCTGTCGCTGTTTCACCTCCTGCGCCTTGATACGCGCCAGGCGGACGGCTTTTTCTTCCGCATGAATATCGCCGGTTAGCGCCCTGTCTTCTATTTCTTTTTGCTCCTGATAAAATGAATAGTTTCCGCCATACGAACGGATTCCGTGTTCGGAAAGTTCGCAGGTGGTCTGTAATTGATTGAGGATGGTTATGTCGTGACTGACAACGACAATTGTAGCCGTACTTTGTTGAATATAACGATACAGCAGTTGACGGCCTGTTTCGTCGAGATGATTGGTAGGCTCGTCGAGCAGCAGGATGTCGGGCGAATGTATAAGCATGCCTGCCAGAAACACTTTTGTCTTTTCGCCGCCACTCAGACAGTCCGCAGGCGTGTCGAGTGTAATATGCGACAGTTGCCAGTGAGCGAGCGCTTCCCTGCATTTCGTTTCTATCGTCCAGTCGTCTGCAAGTGTGTCATAATCCGACTGTGAGATGCTGCCGCCCAGAATAGCATTGAGCGCGGCAAGTTTGTCTTTGACGTTCAAGATTTCCGCGACACTCCTGTTCAGCGAGCCGGTATGCTGCGGGATGTAATACGGCCGGGAAACGGAGATGATATTTCCTTCGACAGGCTGTAATTCTCCCGCTATCAGTTTTAACAGCGTAGATTTACCCGTTCCGTTGTTGCCGACAACGGCTATTTTGCTCTGTTTTGTTACAGAGAAATTCAAATTTTTAAACAGAAAATCCCCTCCGGGATAACAGTATGATAAATTGTTTATTATAATGCTCATTAATGTAATTAACAGCGCCTGACAATCAATGCAGGCAGCGAAATTAAACCGATATATTACTTTTTTCAAGAATGCCGGTTACGTAAACCAACTATTAATTACTCATTTTCATCGGAGCAAATATTAAATTAAACTTGGGACAAAGGTAATGTATTTTTTCATAAACCAAATTTTGGCTAATTTTATTTTGGAGATGATGATGCTTATCGGAAGAATATTACAAAAAGCCTTCACCATTTTTTACCGCAAAGGCACAAAGCTTGCAGAGGATGTCCGGGGTAGTATGCTATTACGCGCTGGCAAAGTCGTGTTGTTTCTATAATTGTTTGATATAAAATAAAAAGCCCGCTTTTTACAAGTAGCGGGTAACAGACCGGTAACAAAACACAGAAAACACTATTTTTAACGGGCTTTTTGTGCCGGCAAAGGTAATGATTTTTTCATTTCAAAATCCTCTTTCGCTCGGCGTAGCGTCTTCGCTACCTTGCAGCTAAAAGCAAGTCTCCGAGTTGCGCAAATCGGAACTTTGCTTTTAACACGAGATATTCAAACGCAGTACAAAAAACCTCATTTCAATTACGAATTGCATTTTTTTGACAGAACCTTTAGTTCGACGAAGTCAATTAACAGAATTTTTAATTCGACGAAGCTAATTTTTAGTTCGGCGCAGCCAATCAATAAAATTCCGATGTGAAATAGAATTTTATTTTGTTGAATTTCTCTTCCGCCATTTTGAGGGAATATGCCGAATCGGCGAGGAACACGTTCCTGCTGTGCTTGTCTATAGCTATATTG
>JAISPE010000041.1 GCA_031275145.1 Prevotellaceae bacterium
TGTTGAAAATAAGGGTTTTATCAGTGCAAAACGTGACCCCTTATTTTCCAAAGACAACCTTAGTAGGGAATAAGGGGGCGGTGAAATAATCCCCGGCTACTAAGGGAGCTTTGTGGAAATAAGGGTTTTATGAGAGTCGCGGACTTTTCCGGTAAACGTCATTACGCTTTCAGTTTCGGTACGAAACGGTTATTCGCAATGACGATGGGTCGAGGATTGTTTCATCGCTGATTCTTCGACAAGCGTCATCACGCTTTCAGTTTCGGCACAAAACGGTTATTCGCAATGACGACCCGTCGCATATCCAACTCACAAAAATAGACCGCGCGAGGAATAATTAACCGATTTTTACGGTTTAGTTATATGAAAGATCTATTTTTTCTTTTTCAGATATGATTTCAGCACCTTCCAGTTATAAACAATATGATAAACAGCAAAAACCATAAACACAAGTCCCGCAATGAAATGTATCAGCTTAACGACAAATTCGGCCTGCTCGCCGATTAAGTTGTCGAATACTGCGACTATTCCGGTAACGGCGAGCAAAATCACGTCGAAAAACAAAACGATTGAAACCACGGCTCTCTTCATGATAACCTCCCTTTTCCTATTACCCCGTATTTACAGACGCTTACACACCTCAGGCAACCGACGCAGTTTCCGGGATTTTTGATTATTGCATGTTTGTGGAAGAGGAAACTGATTTTTCCGATTACGTCTTTGGGACACGTTTCCACACATTTCCAGCAGGCTTTGCATCTTATGCCTGTGGCGGAGATAAATTTTGTTTGAAAATTTCTATTTCGCATAATTTTAATTTATAAATGACAGTTATTTCTGAATAATATTCCACCATTCGGTAAAAACCTGCGCCGTATCGTTCAGATAGACCGGTTCGCCAATCATTGGAGTATCCGCATTGTCCTGTATTTTCTTTTCGTTTTCATACTGTTTAGAAATTTAATGTAAACCCGATACCGTTTGCAGCAGGATACAGCGAATAGTTCGCCGGATTTTGCAGGCCAATGTGTTTGGCGCACTGAAAACCCGGTCCCGAGTTGCCGCCTGTGATTATGAATGTTCTTTTTGTCATATTCCTTATGGGTTGATATAATAAATGATTGACCGATGCAACTGTCTGGATAATTTTTTTAAATCATTTTTGCTCTGTTCCGTATATGGTTTAGGATTTCATTGAGCATCCTTACGTCAATGCTGCTCAAGCCTTCGGACAGGAGCGAGAACAGTTCGTCTGCTTTGCCGCTGATTTCGGCGATAAACCGTTTTCCTTCGTCGGTAATGTTGATGACATTTCTCCGTCTGTCGTTTGCCGCAGTTACCCGCTGCACCAGACCTTTCTGTTCCAGATTGTCGATGTGTCGCAATACGGCCGATTTGTCTTTCCTGACAATTTCGGCAATGTCCTGCTGAATCAGGTCTTCCTTATAATAAACCGCCAGCAGTATGCCTATTGCTTCTATCGGCACATCAACACTCATACCGGCAGCAAAACGCCTGAAAACAAGCTGAATTTCCTTAGCGGTGAACGCAAGATTGAATAATGTATTGTCCATGTTTTTATTCATCATTTTTGGCGCAAAGATAAAACAAACAGTTGACATGCGCAATTATTTTGTGATTATTTTTTACCGGTAGATCCCGAAAAATCGGATATACTGCAATCTGTTTAATTTAAGTCGGTTGAAGTTTAGTTATATGAAAGGTTGTTTTGTTTGAAAATTAGGTAAAAATGAGGTTTTTTTAACCGTTATATCTTATTTATTTCTCATCCCTTAACAGGATTTCTGCCGATTTTCAGTTTTCGTTAAGAAAAATATTATCTCTTTATCCTACAAATATTACCGCAGGCGTTTCGGATGCTTCCCTGTCTCAATAAAAATCGGGATACAGAAGATATTTCTTTCTTTTTATTTTAAATTCGTCGAGGTCTTTTTTCCATGACTGCCGGATTTCCAGTGCGGTTTTTCCTTCGGCGATTTGCTGTTGCAGGACGCTGTTACCCGCGAGTTTCCGGAAAACGGGTTTGAAGAAAGCATTTTTCGGACTGTAGTCGTTATAAGCTTCGATAATCCAGTCCAGATTGATTTCGTGTATGTTTTCCGTATCGATATCTCTAAAATCCCTGCCGTAACAGACCTGTCCTTCGAGGAGAGGTTTGATTTTCCCGTCGCTTGTTTTCGGCGTAAACGAGAAAGTGTATTTTTTATTATTCTTAAACTGCGGATGTCCCGTCACTTTAAACGGGAACGGCGTTCCGCGACCGACGCTTAAAGGCGTTCCTTCAAAAAGACATAACGAGGGATACAGGTATACCGACTGCATGTCGGGCAGATTGGGCGAGGGCGCGACAGGCAGGCGATACCGGGATTTGTGAGTATATCCGACACAGGGAATGACAGTCAGGTTGCATTCGAGTCCCCCTGCGAGCCACTTTTCAGAGTTAATCATCAGCGCAAGTTCGCCCAAAGTCATCCCGTGAACGACAGGATCCTGTGCATCCCGATAAACGATTTATATGCAGGTTCCAGTACGTGGCCGTCGATGTAGAATCCGTTCGGGTTGGGTCTGTCCAGTACAACCAGCGGTATTCCGTTTTCGGCGCAGGCCTCCATAACGCAGTGCATCGTCGAGAGATAGGTATAAAACCGCGTGCCGACGTCCTGCATGTCGAAAACCATGCAGTCTACTCCGGCAAGCTGTTCTTTCGACGGTTTTTTACTGTTCCCGTATATGGAAATGACAGGTATTCCGGTTTTCGGGTCTTTCGAATCGCCGACCGTTTCTCCGGCGCCTGCCGTTCCTCTGAAACCGTGTTCGGGAGCATATATTTTTACGACGTTTACGTTATTCTTCAGCAATACGTCTAAAAGATGTTCGCCGTTTTCCGTCAGCGCGGTATGATTGGCGGTTAATCCGATTTTCTTTCCTTCGAGATGCGCTGCATA
>JAISPE010000059.1 GCA_031275145.1 Prevotellaceae bacterium
CCGCCGACAATATCAATCAGTTCTCCTGTGATTGCAGATTGCCGCACCTTATTATACAGCGTACTGAGTTCTCCGAGTAAATCGTTTGCGTTGTCGGTAGCCGCCTGCATCGCCGACGAACGGGCGCCGTATTCTGCCGCTAAAGATTCCATGAACGTCTCATAAAACGTAAGTTTCACAACTTGAGGCGCAAGAACATCTATAAGAGTCTGTTTGTCCGGCTCCATTATATAATCGGGATACGAATCTTTGCGTATGCTTTCGTCTGCCAGCGGCAATAGTTTTTTCTCCGAAATATATTGAGTCAGAATATTTTTAAACCGGTTATATATCATTATAACTTCATCGACTTCCTTATTAAGATACATTGTCATAATTGTTTCGGCAATCTTCGACAGTCTTGAATATGAGGGATGATCGTGTATGTCGGCCGGTATATTTTCGAGCGTAATATCTCTGTTCTGCGAAAATCCGTCGTAAACCTTTTTTCCAAAGGTATATAACAGGACATTATACGATTTCGAGCGATACTGTTCTATCGTTTCCGCCGTTTTCTTGACTATATTTGAGTTGAACGCTCCACACAAACCGGTATTCGATGAAAACGAAACGATTAAGACTTTTTTTGTGTCTGTATTTTCTGTCATCAAAGGAATATGCGTTTCCGACAGAGAGTTTACAAGGTCGTAAAACGTTGACAGTATACTTTTTTTGTAAAACGAAAAGGAATTTAGCGAGCTTTGCGTTTTATGCAGTTTGGCGGAAGATATCATTCTGTTTACATCTGTTATTTTCAGGGTCGCCGAAACAGAATTTATTCTCCCTCTTATTTCTTTTAATGAAGACATTTTTACGTATTTTTAATTATTTAAACAGGAAATCAAGATCTTCGCCGGGATTTACCTCCACAGGTTTTTGTCCGTTTTTGAACACTCTGACGGGTTTGTCCCCGATAAGGCTCAGTTTTCCGTTTTCGAGCAGGAAAATACAGCCTTCTCTCAATCCGGCAACGTATCTGCCGCGATTGGCTGCAATATATTCTTCGATGCGCTGTTCTCTTGTTTCGCCCGCATGACCTTGAGGATGAGCGTCGAGATAATGAGGATTTATCTGAAACGGGATCAGGTCGAAAGCTTCAAAACTTTCCGGCTCGACTACGGGCATATCGTTTGTCGTACAGATGGTAGGACAGGCCATATTTGACCCGGCGCTCCAGCCGACATAAGGCGTTCCGTTCCGGACTTTTTCCCTGACGGAATCCATAATCCCCGATTCCTGAATATGTTTCAACAAATGAAAAGTGTTGCCGCCGCCGACAACAATTGCCCGAGCCGCCATGACAGCAGCAACAGGATCGGTTTCATTGTGTATCCCCTTAACTTTGATTCCAAGTTCATCAAACCGCTGCCGGACTTTATCAAGATAGGCATCGTATGAAAAAGTAACAGCCGCATAAGGTACAAAAAGCGCTTCCTTAACATTGTCTTTCGCAAGAAATGTTTGTATGTGTTTCTTCGGATAATCCAGGTACGCTTCTCCCGGATTTGTAGAGTTACTTATCAGTAATAGTCTCATTTATACATTAATTAATAAATAATAATCGCCGCTAAGTTAAGAAGTTTTTTGAATATGCTGCCAACGGTCTAAATTTGTGAGCCGGGTATGCGACAAAGCAATCCCGTTTCCATCGTCATTGCGAATAACCGCTGCATCCGGGTTAAAATCGTGTTAAAAGCAAAACTCCCGCTTTGCCGCAAGTCAGGAGACTTGCTTTTAGCTTCGACGTAGCGGGACGCTACGCCGAGCGCAGGGTGTTCAAACGTAGACAAAAAAACCTCATTTACACCTAATTTTAAATAACAAAACCTCAGTAGCGCGGCGCACAAAGAAAGAGACTGCATCAAAAGATGCAGTCTCTTAATTAATCAATCACGGATCGGATTTTTTACCGCAGGATTAATCCTTCAATCATGTAAATCACGGTTAAAAATTATTGTCCTACAGTACCCAGCGACCTGACTTCTTCCAGCGTCAGCGTTCTATCCCATACTGCAAGTTTGGTCAAGTCGTACTGACCTTTGAAAGACTTGTCAGCTTTCCTTTGAGTCATGAAATGGATAGGAACGCCTTCTTTTAACTCTGTTCTAAACCAGTTCTGGTCGTCGCCATAACCGGAGGACGGCTCAAATGCCGGCTCGCCGTTATAATAGGCGTTGCAATTCATACCCGGATCATCCGCTGTATCTAAACGTATACACAAACCTAAACCACGGTTCATTATCTTTAAGGGTTGTTTTGTCAAACCATGGAGAGCCGTCCTCTTTGTCTTTAGGGGTAAAATATTGCCAGGTGCCTGTAAGATTCCATGCCAGTCTGAGACCTATACCTCTGTCAGGCTCTGCAGAATAGTCAGCCCATGCAACGTACACACAGGCCAGACCTCCCATATTGTTTTCGCCCCAGTGAATAGGAGCCCATACCTGACGTGGAGAGGAGCTAAGATCATCCTGATACAGCAGTTTAAGATCCACCAGGACGGTATAGTTACGTATTGTTTTTCCATCATCGCCGAGCTGACCTTCCATGGTATGATTCCATGTAACGTTTTTGATATGCTCTTCACCGACTCCTCTTTCTTCCCAGCCGCCTCTTATCGCTCCGTCCGATGCGTCCATTCCGGGAACTTCCGTCACAACGTCGAAATTAATTTCCAGGTCTTCGCCTTTTATTGCTTTACCCGGATTGTTCGGGTCGTCGAAAGTCCAGTATCCTTTGGCTTCGTCGAACAGCGATGCGGTGCTGAAACTGTATTCGCCTCTGATATCGCCCACGGAAGCGATAATCGAGGCAGCGCCGGACCCGACTACTGTCACCTCTCCGTTAGCGTCCACTGTGGCAATAGTCACATCGTTGGACGACCATGTGATATCTACTCCCGTATTTTCGGGGTCAACTACCGCCGTAAGCCGGAATATCGAACCGACAGGGTGTTGTCCGCTACCCGTTCCGCTGGCATTTTGTACCGAGATACTTTTGATCGTACCTTCGACTGCAACAGTTCCCTATTCGCACTGCTTTGGTATTTTTTGGTCCGGCGACTGAGGCGACGATTCTTCTGGGGTGGTTATTAGGCTCCAGATCCAGACCTACCGCTGCATGTTCCAGGTAACTGGCGTCTTCGAATGTCCACATTCCCGTAAGATTTTC
>JAISPE010000151.1 GCA_031275145.1 Prevotellaceae bacterium
TTGAATCATAAATTGTAATTTTTAATTTTTTAAATGAATAAAAATATGAACAGAAAGCAGTTTTTAAGGACAATAGCTCTTACGGGAGCGGCGGTGACGTTTAAGTCGCGCGGCGGAATGGATTTGATGGCTCAATCGCAGGGCGGCAAACCCGATATGGTTGCAGTCATGGGCGGCGAGCCGGATGAGATGTTTAAACAGGCGATTGAGGAACTTGGCGGCATATCCTCGTTCATCAAAAAAGGCTGGAAAGTGGTTGTAAAACCCAATATTGGCTGGGATAAATCGCCCGAACTTGCCGGCAATACCAATCCCAAATTAATCGGCGAAATTGTGCGCCAGTGTTTTCAGGCGGGAGCAAAAGAAGTTACCGTATTCGACCATACTTGCGACGACTGGATAAAATGCTACAAAAACAGCGGTATCGAAGCGGCGGCAAAAGCCCAGGGCGCTAAGGTTGTGCCGGCTCACGAAGAATCGTACTACAAAGAAGTACAGCTTCCGAATGCCAGAAAACTGAAAACCGCCAAGATACACGAGGCTATCCTGAATTGCGACGCATGGATTAACGTGCCGGTGTTGAAACATCACGGAGGCGCGAACCTGTCGATTTCCATGAAAAACTACATGGGGATAGTGTGGGACAGGCGTATATTTCACAGCACCGACCTTCAGCAGTGTATCGCCGACGTCTGCACGATGGAGAAAAAACCGGCGCTGAATATCGTCGATGCCTATCGCATGATGAAATCCAACGGACCTCAGGGACGTTCGACCGCCGATGTGGTTGATACCAAAAGTCTTTTCGTTTCAAAAGATATTGTCGCGGTGGATACTGCCGCTGCAAAATTCTTCGGGCAAATCAGGAATATGCCGCTGGAAAATGTCGGACATCTCGCCAACGGTCAAACGCTCGGATTGGGAACAATGGATTTGGATAAGTTGAATATCAAAAAAATTAATTTAAAGTCGTAACAAATAAAAAACAGTCCGAACGGTTTTAATTCGATAATGTCGGGACAGCCCTCGCAAGAGGGTTTCCCGTACATATCCGGAGTGCATGGAATCATTATAATATGTTAAAAAAAATAAGATTAGGCATATCAATAGTGTTATTTTCGCTGATAACATTTTATTTTCTTGATTTTGCGGGTTTAATGTCCGGCGAAGCTGCTAATTTGCCGGCACGGATACAGTTTGTCCCCGCAGTCATGGCTTTCTCCGTTACAATACTGATTATACTTGCTGTTTTGACATTGCTGTTCGGACGGATATACTGTTCATCGATATGTCCGATGGGTATATATCAGGACATAGTAGCATGGTTTTCAAAACGTACAGCCAAAAAGAAGAAACGTTACAGATTCGGCAAAGCGAAGAATGTTCTGCGGGTCTCCATGCTTGTCGCATCGGTAAGCGTTTTCCTGAAATTCCCGCTGATACTCGGTTTTATCGACCCGTACAGCGCTTACGGCCGAATAGTTACCAATGTTTTCCGTCCGGTATACATGGCAGGTAACAATGTGCTGGAAATGGTTTTTACGAAATTCGATAATTATACTTTCTATAAGACGGATATTTTTATAATGAGCGTATTCGCTTTTGTTGTGGCAATACTGACTCTGCTGATTATCGGCTATCTGGCATGGAAACACGGGCGCACATACTGCAACACGGTTTGTCCGGCGGGTACTGTTTTGGGTTTTCTGAGCAGGTTCGCCATTTTCAAAATCAGGATAGATAAAAGTAAGTGTAACAGTTGCGGAGTGTGTGAAATGCGATGCAAGGCGGCATGTATAAGCAGTAAACAGAAGACGGTGGATAACAGTCGCTGTGTCGACTGTTTCAACTGTCTGAACGTTTGCCGGAAAGACGCGCTGAAATTCTCGCCGTCGTTTGCGCCCGTAAAAAACGCTGCTGTAAAACCTCCTGTCGATGAAGGAAAACGCCGTTTCCTGACAGGCGGAATAATTGCTGCCGTCGCCGCGCCTGTCGCTGTAATCGAAGACGGAATGAACAGTCTGACAGGTAACGACAGGTATGTCCGTCAGCATCCCCAAAGGCATGACCGAAGACGATTTCGCCGACGCACAGGTAACGACAGGTATGTCCGTCAGCATCCCATCCTGCCGCCCGGCTCGATAAGTACGGAAAATATGTTGCGACACTGTACCTCCTGTCATCTTTGTATCGGCAAATGCCCTTCGCGAGTGCTGAAACCGGCTTTTATGGAATACGGTCTTGCCGGAATGATGCAGCCGACGATGTATTTCGAAAAAGGATTCTGTAATTTCGACTGTACCGTCTGTTCGGAAGTGTGTCCCAACGGCGCTATCCAACAACTTACTAAAGACGAAAAACATCTGAATCAGGGCGGACATGTTGTCTTTACCCGCGACATCTGCATTGTCCAGACCGAAGAAACAAACTGCGGCGCATGTTCGGAACACTGTCCGACGCAGGCGGTTACGATGATTCCCTACAAGGACGGTCTGACAATTCCGCATATAAACGTCGAAATATGTATAGGTTGCGGCGGATGTGAATTTATCTGTCCTGTCCGTCCGTTCCGGGCAATCCATATCGAAGGTCATGCGGTACAGGGCAAGGCAAAACCGTTCGAAGAACAGGAAAAAGAAGTAAAAGAAATTGATAGTTTCGGGTTTTAACCGGAGGGGTGTCAAATAAATAAGAT
>JAISPE010000183.1 GCA_031275145.1 Prevotellaceae bacterium
ACTTCTCCGGTCTGATCTACAAGACCTATACGGGTATTCTCCCCTCCGATATCAATTCCTGCAATTACTTTTTTCCTCATAATAATAATAAACTATTTTCAAGTTAATAATTAAATTTGGCGTCAAAGGTATGAATAATTTTGAAAATTGGGAAAAAATTTTGCAATACGCATAATTAAATTCCTTTTTCTACCGACATGTCATCTGGTCGCGATCATGTCATTCCTGCGGGATTTTTGCCTTTACAAAATTATCGTCAATAATTTCCAGCCTGTTGAAATGGCATACTTTTTAATACACTATCAGAAATAGAAACGCTGTCTCTTTTCGACAGTTTTTCGCACTTCACAGAATTTTACTAATTTTGCAGCCCGGATTTTTGTATATAAAACAAATAAAATCCTTTGTATAAAGAAATGATAAATATAAGAAACTTTTGCATTATTGCTCATATAGACCATGGTAAGAGCACACTCGCCGACCGCCTGCTTCAGGCTACCCGGACTTTGAACGAGAGAGATTTTCACGACCAGGTGCTGGACGATATGGATCTGGAACGCGAAAAGGGAATCACGATAAAAAGTCATGCCATACAGATGGAATATTTTCAGGATAACGAAAAATATATTTTAAACCTGATCGACACTCCCGGACACGTTGATTTCTCTTACGAAGTTTCACGCGCAATTGCCTCATGCGAAGGCGCACTGCTTGTCGTTGATGCGACACAGGGGATACAGGCTCAAACAATATCCAACCTTTATCTGGCGCTCGAACACGATCTGGAAATCATTCCCGTTTTAAACAAAATCGATATGGATGCGGCAATGGTGGAGGAAGTAAAAGACCAGATTGTTGATTTGCTTGGATGTAAACACGACGATATTATTCCTGCAAGCGCAAAAACCGGAGCCGGAGTAGATGAAATATTACGGACCATTGTCGAGAAAATCCCTGCTCCCGAAGGCGACGAAAATCTTCCTTTGCAGGCGCTGATATTCGATTCCGTATTTAACTCTTTCAGGGGGATAATCGCTTACTTTAAAGTAATTAACGGGACATTGCGGGCAGGCGACAAAGTCAAGTTTTTTGCCACGGAAAAGGAATACGAAGCCAGCGAAATCGGTACATTAAAGCTCGATCTGATTCCCGGAAACGAGATTAAAGCAGGGGACGTGGGCTACATCATTTCCGGAATTAAAACGGCTTCGGAAGTTAAAGTCGGCGACACGATAACGCACGTCGACAATCCCTGCAAATCGGCTATTTCGGGTTTTGAAGATGTGAAACCGATGGTCTTTGCCGGTCTTTACCCGACGAGTACGGATGACTATGAAGATTTGAGGGCGTCTCTGGAAAAGTTGCAGCTGAACGACGCTTCGCTGACATTTGAGCCGGAATCGTCCCTGGCTCTGGGGTTTGGATTCCGGTGCGGTTTCCTCGGACTGCTTCACATGGAAATAGTTCAGGAAAGACTTTACCGTGAGTTCGATATGGATGTCATAACGACTGTCCCGAACGTATCTTTCAATGTGACCACAACGAAAGGCGAGGTTGTTGTCGTACACAATCCTTCGGGTTTACCCTCTCCCAATATCATTGAAAAAGTGGAAGAACCGTATATCCATGCACAGGTCATCACGAAAACCGAGTATCTTGGCGTGGTTATGAAGCTCTGTCTTGATAAAAGAGGCGTGCTGAGAAGTCAGCATTTCATCACGACCGGCAGAGTTGAACTCACTTACGATATGCCGCTATCCGAAATCGTTTTTGATTTTTACGACAAACTCAAAAGCATATCACGCGGTTATGCATCTTTCGACTATACGGTCGGGGAATATCATCCTGCCGATCTGGTCAAGCTGGACATACTGCTGAACGGAGAGCCGGTAGACGCTCTGTCGAGCCTCATACACAGAGAACATTCTTACGATTTCGGCCGTCGGATGTGCGAGAAACTGAAAGACCTCATCCCGCGTCAGCAGTTCGAGATAAAGATTCAGGCGGCAATAGGAGCTAAAATCATTGCACGCGAAACGATCAAAGCCCTGCGTAAGGATGTGCTGGCAAAATGTTACGGCGGCGATATTACCCGCAAACGGAAATTGCTGGAGAAACAGAAAAAAGGTAAAAAACGCATGCGACAGGTAGGAAATGTGGAAGTCCCGCAGGAAGCCTTTCTCGCCGTACTAAAAATGGGAGATTAACGTATTATGCATAAAATACAGTTCAATACTTAACATAAAACTTGTAAGCAGACATGTACACTATATTAGCCTGTCTTGTATATCTGATTGCCTGCATGGCATATCCCTTCAACCGCAAAGTCCGGGCACGGATAAAAGGACAGAACAACAATATCGGCAGAATCAGAAAGGAACGCAAAAATATCACAGGACCGCTGGTATGGATGCATTGCGCTTCGCTGGGCGAATTTGAACAGGGAAAACCTTTACTGGAGGCTTTTCTGAAACAGAATCCCGAATACAAATCTCTGGTTACGTTTTTTTCTCCTTCGGGATTCGTTCCAAGTCAGGGATATAAAACGGCCGATATGATTGCGTACATCCCCTGGGATACCCGTTATAATGCAAAAAGGTTTCTGAATGCGGTAAATCCGTCCACAGTGTTCTGGATAAAATACGATTACTGGAAAAATCATCTTAAACAGATTAAAAAAAGAAATATCCCCTGTTATTTAATATCCGCAACCTTTCGCCCGAATCAGTATTTTTTCAACCCGTTACTGAAATGGGCAAGTCCTCTGCAATATTTTACGCGGTTATTTGTCCAGACCGAACAGTCGAAACAGTTGCTTTCCGCTATGGGGATCAACAACGTCACCGTTACGGGAGATACACGTTTCGACCGTGTACGCAAAATTGCCGCCGAAGATGTCAGTTATCCTGTTGTGGAACGGTTCGCGCATTCGTCGCGGAAAGTATTGATAGCCGGCAGTTCATGGCCAAGGGATGAAACAGTCATTGCCGAAGCGCTAAGACAAATTCCCGGCATCAAGCTGATACTTGTTCCTCACGAGATCAATCCCGAACGGATCGAACTGTCGGAACAGACTTTCTCTTTTTGCAAAACACTGAGATATACGCAGGCTGAACAGGAAAACCCCGAAGAAGCCGGTGTGCTGATTGTCGATACTATCGGTATTCTTTCGGCAATATACCGCTATGCCGACGCCGCTTATATCGGCTGCGGTTTCGACAACGGAATACACAATATCCTTGAAGCCGCCGTTTACGGGATACCGGTAACTTTCGGTCCGAAATACAGTAAATTCGAAGAGGCTAAAAAACTGATTTCCGCCGGCGGTGCAACGCCAATAAATAATGCCGGAGAACTGTATTCTCTGCTAAACGTATGGTTCAATGACGATAACGAAGAACGGAAAAGACAGGGGAAAATCTGCGCCGATTATGTTGAACACAATTCCGGAATAACGGAAAAAATACTTGACGGGTTGAAAATCCGGAACTCCTGAGCCGCATAAGATTGATATATATAGCGTTTTAATTAAAATCATATCGCAAAACGTTACTGTCGCGATCTGTGCAGGAATTACCGCATTTTTTTACCTCAAAGGTTTCACAAAGAACTGTCGTGCGTTAGCCCTTTGTGGTACGTCCCCTGCGGCAGGGTGTTAAAACCTTCACAATCGATACCGGATTACACTTTTCCGGAAAAGCATTATCTTTGCGTCCGTTAAATATTAAAAATAAAAAGAGTATGGATACGAAAAGAGAAAAAAAGTTATCGAAAGAATTGACATTGAAGGCACAGTCCTTACAGGAAAGCGAGAGTCGCCGCATGCATTCAGCGCATGAGTTGTCATTATGTAAGGCAGCCTTAAGAAAGCAGAATAAAAGACAGCAATATACGGATAAAAGTCGCGACAGGTACAAAGAGGAGAATAAAGCATTGCGCAAAGCGAATGAGAAGCTTGAGCAGGAGAATAAAGCACTGCGCAAATCGAAAGAGAAACTGGAGCATGAGAAAGAGCAGCTGGAGCGGAAGGCAGAAGATTTGGAATCACAGTTACAGAGAAGAATCCCTTCAGAATCGTCAGGCTCCCCGATAGAACGCCATAAATATATGGATTTTATAGTAGCCATATGTGTAGAAATATGTGTAACATGTCACTGCGGCTTGCGGACAGCGATAAAAATACTGGGGATATTCAAAAAACGCTGTCCGTATATTCCGCTATACGAAATCCCCTCACACAACAGCATATCGAACTGGATACACAAGTGTGGCTATGAAGAGTATGGAAAGCGTGGAACAGACATGCCTGAGCGTTATGCTCTGATAATTGATGAGAGTATGATGGTCGGCAGTGAGAAATTAATGCTTGTTTTGGGAGTTCCTGCTGAAAAAGAGGGAGAAAAAAGTTTGACACTTGGAGATGCTAAGGTACTGTATATGGGTGTACGGAAAAGCTGGACAGGGAACGACATCGAAAAAGTCCTGGATGAGATAAAAGAAAAAACAGGACAGTCTCCTGTATATGTAATCAGCGACAATGCCGTTACAATAAGTAAAGCCGTGAACGGCAAAGGATATGTACATGTACGCGATGCGGGGCACAGCATGGCGCTTGCCGTTCAGCATGAATATGAAAAACAGGAAGACTTCAAGTCCCTTATGAAGCCGGTCGCTGACGTAAAATTCAAAGAGATAAAGCAAAAAAATCTCCCGATCCGATGAACGGTGTCACCGGACAAATTTCCTTCTGCCTGTCCTGACGAAACTGAAAGCCGAACCCGATCTTGACAGCAGCTGTTTTAAGGTATATCTGGAAAATGTGTTGTTGCGGGATATAAACGAATGGAAAAACACGTATTTGTCTGAAAACAGAGCGGTTAAACGAAGAAAAATGCTCGCAGGATAGACTAAAAAATTCCACGGTAGAAAGGCCGGTTTGGACACCCTACCTGTTAGGGTTCCCTTATCCAATTCACAAAAATAGACCGCGCGAGGAATAAAATATACGTAAGAGGTGAGAAATAAATAAAATATAACGGTTAAAAACCTCATTTTTACCTAATTCAAAATAACAAAACAACCTAAGCATCAACAATGTATGCCCGTATTCCAACCTCATTAAACCGAACCGGATGCCGTCGATTTAAAGGTCGCTCCATTATCATTTTTTTACCACAAAGGCACAAAGAAGCACAAAGAGCTGGCGTACGACAGTTCATCGTTCATACTTCATCGTTCATACTTCACCGTTCATAAATTTTGTTAAATATTTCATAAATTTTGTTAAATATTCAACTTTTATGTACAGCATAATAAAAAATACTTTATCTTTGCACTTTCTTTGAAGTAAAAAATATAGGAATTATTAAACAGTAAGTCGAAATGAAGCGTGTTTTATCATATAAAAAGTTTGTTCAGGGTGCAGTGATTTTTTCTGAAAATTTAACTGTTTCCGAACACTTTGGCACGATTTTTGCACACACACAATAACAACGTTTTGCAGCTGTTTGGAAAACAGCAAACTGTTTTCAATTTCAGGTGGTGATTTAAAAAGTATGCTATCGTACTCATACATATCCAAAATTAATATAAAAGAAAGCCAAATTGAATATTTTCAGATGATTGCGTATATTTTTAGAGAAACAGCAAGTTTTT
>JAISPE010000026.1 GCA_031275145.1 Prevotellaceae bacterium
ATAATTTTATTAAAAAACGTGCAAATATAATAAAAGAATTTTACCCGTAAAGACGGGTGAGGTTTGCGGGTGTACGACAAAATTCCCTTTTTTTGACAAAATTCCCCCTTTTTTTGACATAATTAACATAATTTTCAGAATTAACAGATTTTGTAAATTATGAAAATTCTGTTAGGGAAAATTCTGTTAGGGATGAGAAATAAATAAGATATAACGGTTAAAAAAACCTCATTTTTACCTGATTTTTAAAACAAAACAACCTCAGTAGCAGGGAAATATGATATAAACCACAGACCTCATTACCGCATTAAATCAACGACATCCGGTTCGGTTTAATGGGGTAATGAGGTTGGTTTGTGTGTGTTACATTATTGCTACTGAAGTTGTTCTGTTATTTTGAATTAGGTGGAAATGAGGTTTTTTGTCTACGTTTGAACACCCTGCTCTACGGGAGAAACTGTTATACTTTATTAATTTTCCTTCACTTAATTAATTGACTTGAGATAAAGAATTTTTTTTGTCTCGAAAAAACTTTCGTCAAAAAAGTCGGAAATATGATATTCGATTATCTGTTCGGGTGAAAGAGAGTATTTTTTGACAGTATCATGTATTTCTTTGCTTAGATCGCCTCCTTTGAGACAGATGATTCCATTTGGAACATCGTGCAGCGTTTCCCGTTTTATATTTTTGCCCGTCCAGCCCACAAAATCGGATAAATTTGTTACAGCTCTGCCGATCACAAAATCGAATTTTGCGCTGATATTTTCCGCCCTTTCCTGTTTGGCGACAATATTAGTCAATTCCAGACTTTTAATCACATTTTCGAGTACCATAATCTTTTTTCCTGTCGAATCTATTGCCACGAAATTAGTTTCCGGAAACATAATCGCCAGAGGAACAACCGGAAATCCGCCTCCCGTACCGACGTCCAGAATATCCGCTCCGGGCATGAATGTAAACAGTCTGGCAATAGACAGCGAATGCAGTATATGCCTCGTATACAGATGTTCAATATCTTTTCGGGAAACAACATTAACACGTTCATTCCAACAGGAATAAAGATATTGCAGTCGTTCAAACCGCTTTACCCGTATATCCGCAAGTCCGGGAAAATATTTTTCGATTATTTCGTAATTATCCACAAATCAGTCCCTCAGCACCCATGCAAGGGCGTAATTTTCATTTATCATTCTGTAATTCAGGTTCAAATCCATGTCGTCATATTCGCTGTCAATAAAACGGGCGTACAATTTCCCTTCTTTTCTGGGAGTAAATTTTTTGATTTCGATTTGCCGGTTAAACTCCACTTTCTGCTCATGCATAGCCTTGTAAATCGCTTCCTTGGCGCACCATATCACGCAAAGCTGGTCTTCGCGATATTTGTAGCTCAAATAGCTTTGTTCATAATCGGTTATACTCTTGCTTTCGACGGGAACAAAATTCCGTCTGCGTCCCTCGATATCGACGCCCACATATTTACTTTCGTGAACAAGAATGCAGACAAACCTGTCGGCATGAGATATACTGATGTCGCCCGGATAGTTTTTCAGATACGGACGGTTATTTTCCTCATATCCGAGATACTGTTTCCGCGTAAAACACTGGTTAAGCAAGGATCTTACAGCCAGCTGTTCAAGCCGTCTTCTCGGACTCGGATACTGCAATATGGTTTCCAGTTCTTCATCAGGGACCGAACTTGCTTTAATCAACTGGTCCTGTGTTTCAGCTATTTCCCACAACGCCAAAAATCCTTCTCCGTCTACTTTTTCTATGGAATATAACGGCATAATTATTTAGTTTTAAAATCCACTGTTTCAATTAAATGTTCTATATCTTTTCTGAAAAAATCTATCAGGGGAGACAGGGAATCACTGTTTGGTGTAGAATAAAAATACAGAGATCCACGGACAAAATGCTTAATGGAATCCGTAACGAAAAACTGCACCGATGAAGCAGTATTTCCTTCAATATCAAACAATAATCCCACAATACCGTCGTTTTTCGTCTGAATAAGTTGAGGCTCAATTGCGTTTGCTTTTACATCGTGTCGATAAACAAAAATATGAGCATCATCCAACAGTTCCGCCAAATTATTACGAATCGGCTGATAACTAAGATATATCGTTGCCAGATATTGAGGAAACATCAAATTGTACCAACAATTCTCTCCTTCAATAGAAACCATTTTTCCATACACAGGATACTCGAACCGGAACGGACAGACAGAATCAAACAGACGATACTCTTTTTCAGGGAGATCGAATCTAATATATCCCCTTGGCTTAGGCGTATGAACTTCACACGACACCACAAGCAAAAAAAACAGCGCTATTCCTGTTATCTTATTTATATTCATCGTATTTTCATTTGTAAATCAATCATTCATTTTTTGTTACTCTGATTATTCTAATTTTTCTGTCATCAACGCTTTCTACCCTGAAAGTCAGTCCATACAGTTTCAGTTCTTCGCCTTTTTGCAAAAATTCTCCTTTCAGTTCCAGTAACAGTCCGGCCAGTGTTTCGGTATCGCCTTTGGCGCTTTCGAACAGTTCGTGGTCTACCTGCATGATTCTGCAAAAATCAATCAAAGGCGTTTTTCCCTTGAAAGAGTAGGAGTTATCCTTCTGTTTGATGTAGAAAGTTTCTTCCGATTCGATATCCGATTCGTCAAATATTTCGCCGACAATTTCTTCCAGAATATCTTCAAGAGTCACAATACCAATTGTTCCGCCATATTCATCGACAACAATTGCCATGTGTACTTTTTTCTTCTTCATTTCATCAAGCAAAGCATTTATCTTCTTGTGTTCCAGAACAAAATATGCTTCGTGGATTAAACTTGTCCAGTCAAAATCCCTGTTGTTTCTGATATGCGGCAATAAATCCTTAACGTATAGAATCCCCTTAATATGGTCTAAATCATCCTCATATACAGGCAGTCTCGAATATCCGGACTCAACAACAATAGAATATAAAGTATCGAAATCTACCGAAATATCTACTGCCGCAACGTCCATTCTGTTTGAAAGAATATCTTTAACATCAATATCGACAGTGTTCTGCAAAGCTTCAAATACATGTGAATCACCAATATCACCGGATTCATTATGAATTTCGTCCATGCTCTTCCTGTTATTACTTGGAAATGAAATTTTTATAACAGGATAAAACAGGGAACAAACTGTTTTAATGAAAGGATAAAGCAGTGCAAAATACTGTATATGTTTAGTTCCATATCGTTGAAACAGAAATACGGATATCAGCAAAAGCAAAAATATAGCTGCTTTCGACAAAATCAGATACACATTAGCCGCATCCGGAAAGTACAAATCGAGTAAATGCCAAATAAACAAAATGATAAAAACAGACAAAACAGTCTTTGCAATCCACAGCGCCTCGACAAGCATCAACTGTTTTTCAACAGTAAATTGTTGTTTTATATTTCCTTTCTGTTTGGTTTCCATATCTTTAAAGGCCAAAATCATTCCTGATGCGACAGATAAAATAAAAACCAGTAAAAGACAAAGCGCTGACAGTACCCATTCTCCAACTAAAAACAGGTCTGACGATAAATACTGACTACTCGGAGGTTCCAATGTTACACAATTTTAAATTAAACATATAAATTTTTAAAATTTTGTGATGCAAATATACACAGAATTTTAGAAAAACGCGCTGATGTGATTTTTTTACATAAAAAAATGCAATTTTCCATGCCTGAAAATTTACTGCAAATATTTTTTCGATATATGCATTATAATATTTATATACAATAAATTACAATTATTATGTTATAAAAATATTATTTTTACATAAAATAATATTTTTATAACATAATCTATATAAATAACTGTTAATAAGATAATTATTTATATTTTAATTTTAATATTCCGTTTGATTGGGGAATTAATTTATACTGTTTATATTATTTCATTAAAATATAGAATGTTATATTATAATATTATAATAAAATAATATTATTAAAATATAATATTATTATTATATAATTTATATATATTACTGTAAATAAGCATATTAATAAATTAATATAACAGGAGATTTTTACCTGCAAAATAGATGAAATTTTTATGAGGATTTTACGATTAAACCACTACCTTTGCGGTTTTAATAATTAAAAATAATTGACAGAACAATGATTTTAAAACTTCCGGACGGTCGTATTTCTTCGATTATGATTGGAGAAAATATTGAAAATCTTTCTAATTATCTCAACTCGGAGAAAATTTTTATTCTTACAAATCCTGAGATATCAGACTTGTATTCAGATGTTTTTCCCGCAAAGGCAGCTGTGGTTGCAATGCCTGCGGGTGAACAGAATAAAAACCTTCATACTGTGTTCGATACAGTCAGACAGCTCATAGCTGCCGGGGCTGACAGAAAGAGCATTATTGTGGGCTTTGGCGGCGGTATAGTGTGCGATATGGCCGGTTTTATCGCTTCAATTTATATGCGGGGCGTGAAATTCGGTTTCGTGCCTACAACCCTTATGGCTCAGGTAGATGCAAGTATTGGCGGTAAAAACGGAGTAAACTGTGACGGGTATAAAAACATGATTGGAGTTTTCAATCAGCCTGATTTTGTACTGTGCGACTCGAAAACCCTGAAAACGCTTCCGGAACGGGAGTTGAAAGCCGGTCTGGCCGAGGTTGTTAAATGCGGCCTGATAGCAGACGGGGATCTGTTTGCGTATGTCGAAAACAATATCGACGCTATCCTGAACTGTGAGAGGGATAAGATTTATGTCATTGTAAATAAAAGTATTGAAATCAAAGCCGGAATTGTTGCAGCCGACGAAAAAGAAGCAGGCGAACGAAAAAAATTAAATCTGGGACATACTTTCGGTCATGCTATTGAAAAACACTCGAATAATATTCTGCATGGAGAGGCCGTAAGTATCGGTCTGGTGATTGCTGCAAAAATTTCGGAACTGTTGAATCTGATTACAAATGAGGATTTTATACGGATAAAAAATGTTCTGGCAAATGCAGGCTTACCTGTAACGACGAATATCTCTCCGGCTAATTTGCTGGAAGCGACCGGTAAAGACAAGAAAAGAGAAAACAATTCTGTCCATTTTGTATTGAACAGGGGCATGGGAAATTCGGAAATCAGAGAATTTTCTTTCGACGAACTTGCAATATTGCTGGAAAAAGCATTGAAAGCAATATAATGCAATAATATTCAGTGATTAATATGGATTTAAACAAAATATATTCGACTAAAAGAACGGGAAAAAACACTGTACAGGAACAATCGCGTTCAATATACAGGCGTGATTACGACCGTATTATATTTTCGTCGGCTTTCAGGAGATTACAGAACAAGACTCAGGTTTTTCCTCTGCCGGGCAGTATTTTTGTACACAACAGACTGACTCATTCACTGGAGGTTTCGTCGGTAGGCCGTTCGCTGGGCGCTATTGCCGGCGAATATATTGCGTCGAAATATCCGGCGGATTTAAGTCCGGAAAGCAGGGAGTTTTATTTGCATGATTTACAGGATGTAATCGCTGCGGCATGTTTATGTCACGATATTGGGAATCCTTCATTCGGACATTCCGGGGAAGATGCTATTGCAGAGTATTTCAGGGAAAAAGAACAGGATTGTGCGTTCAAGAACGGTTTTTCCGAAGCTCACTGGGCAGATTTGACGAATTTTGAGGGTAATGCAAACGCTATCCGCTGTCTGACATCCCAACAGTCCGGTAAAGAATCGGGGGGACTGGGCCTGACTTATCCTACTCTGGCTTCGATTATCAAATATCCCTGCGCATCGACGGCTATCAATAAAAAAATAATTCACCGTAAAAAATTCGGTTATTTACAGGCAGATAAAGAGGTTTTTCTGGAAATTGCAGCGGAAACAGGAATGAAGAAAGATCCGGCAAAAGACGCACAGTCACCAGAAAACCACGCGGATATATATTGCCGGCATCCTTTTGTATGGCTCGTCGAAGCTGCCGACGATATCTGTTACAATATAATTGATCTGGAAGATGCTCACCGTTTGCGAATTATTGAGCATAACGAATGTGTAGACGTGCTTCTGAATTTGCTTAATGAACAGGATATCAGTAGAAGCGGACAAATCAGGGAAAGATTGACCGCAATCGAAGATAAAAATGCGCAGATATCTTATTTGCGGGCAAAATCAATTAATTACCTGATTTACCGTACGGGAGAGCTGTTTAAGGAAAATCTGGACAAAATACTGTCCGGAACTCTGGACTGCGCTCTTTATGATTTGATTAAGGCAAGTAATTCGTCGCTCTCATATATCGGGAAATTTTCTGTTGAAAACATTTATAATCACCGGTCGGTTGTCGAAATTGAAAATGCCGGTTACAATGTTATGCGCGGACTGTTACAACACTTTATCCCTCCGATTCTTAAACCCGAACATCACAGACGGAAAATCGAAGACAAAGCCGTAAAACTGATTCCCCGCCAGTTTCTTTTCGATACCGAATCGCCTTATATGAAGGTACTTGGGGTTATCGATTATATTTCGGGAATGACAGATAATTATGCTGTGGATTTATATAAAAGAATAAAAGGTATTGATATGGGAATGAATTCGGGATCAATGTCTTTCTCTAAATAAAATGATAATCCGACAATGAAATCTGCTGTATATCTGCTTACCGGAAGCAATCTTGGCGATAGAAAACCGTATCTCGACAATGCGAAGCACAGTCTGTGCAGGTTTGCAGGGGAATTGCTTAAAGAATCGTCTGTTTATGAATCGGAACCATGGGGTTTTGTGTCGGAAAACGCTTTTCTGAATCAGGTACTGCTGTACGAAACGGTATTGAAACCTCATGAAATACTGCATATAATCAAGGTTATCGAGGCGGAAAACGGCAGGATACACACAAAAAACGGATATTCGTCCCGAAGTCTGGATATTGATATTCTTTTCTACGACAGTCTGATATTAAACTCCGCCGATTTGACGATTCCGCATCCTATGCTGCATAAACGAAGATTCACCCTGTTGCCGCTGGCCGAAATCGCTCCCGACTTTAAACATCCTGTTTTTAAATTAAATATCAGAGATCTGCTCGAAAAATGCGAGGATACGGGAAAGGTGGAAATGTTCAGGGATAACAATTAAACGGTATCTACAAATAATCCCGACCTTACGGAATAAAAGGTATATAAGAAAGGCTTCATTACTGAAATTGTTGATTTCATGCTCCAATTTTACCGCTTCGACAGAAAAAATCCGTTCACATCCTCTTTGCAGATACTACCTTTGCGAAATATTATTATTAAATTGAAAAGCAGCATGAATAATACCGAAAATATATTGTCCCAAATCACGAAGGACAGAAACAGGACGAATTTACTGAAAAAACACGAACAGAATCTGCTCGCTTTCCTTGTGCAGCGTATTCCATCGCGGATAAGTTCCGATATGCTGACTGCTGTCGGCTTGGCTGGCAGTTTCGTTACCGCCGCAAGTTTTATCCTTGCAAATTATGTTCACCGCAGTCTGTTGCTGTTTGGGATTTTGGGATTCGCTATTAACTGGTTCGGGGATTCTCTGGATGGACGACTGGCTTATTTTCGTAATAAACCGCGAAAATGGTACGGTTTTTCACTTGATTTGACGGTGGACTGGGTTACCATTATCCTGATTGGACTGGGTTATATTGTCTACACCGACGGATGGTGGAAACTGTTGGGTTTCGGTTTTGTCGTGCTGTACGGCTGGGCAATGATGACCGCTCTGTTAAGATACAGGATTGTCAATCAATATACGATTGATTCCGGACTGTTCGGACCTTCTGAAGCGCGGATTTTAATTTCGCTGTTTCTGGCTGTCGAAGTCCTTTTGCCGGGTTCTATAGGTTACTGCGGTATTATCGCCTGTGTTATGTTATTTACAGTGAATATTATTGATTCGGTAAAACTGTTTAAAGCCGCCGATAATCGGGATAAGGAAGAAAAAACCGGAAAATCGCCACTCTGCTCCCGCATCGAAAACGGGATTCCGGAACAGTAAAAAACATTGCCACATTCTTAACAGAGTGCAATCCGGCTATCTCTGCCGGATCACTTCCGTATCCCCGTCCAATCCCGTTCTTCGCTTAAACTGTTGAAAATCTCCCGATACCGACATGTCATCCCTACGGGATTTTAGGGAGGCGGGGGGACGTGTTTTCTACCGACATTTCATCCCTACGGGATGTTTGAGTGCGGAATTTGAACGAACTTATTTTTAATTTACCTCAAATTTTTGACACCCCACCCTGCGGTGGGGTGTCAAAAATTTGAGGTTAAAATGAGGTTTTTTTACCCGTTATATCTTATTTATTTCTCATCCCTTACGGTTTTAACTTTCGCTTCTGCCGTTTACCTGTTGCTTCGATGCGGTCATGTCCGCCGGTTTCGCCGGGCAGCAGGAAACCGAGCAGATGAACGTCGTCAGCCGTCAGCACGCCTGCCGCATATTTCGCGCGCGCCCAGATCTTTACCTGCACCGCGCAAATGCCCACAGTCGATTTTAGCAGAGTGTTTTGAAGTTCGCGGTCTGAGCGCGAAGCCTGATTTGTACGGCAGTGGTTTATCATCGCCTGCAGCCGGTTGCGGCTGTCGATCAGCTGCTCGAGCAGGTAGGCGGGTATCGTCCACGCTGGCTGGTGATCGGTAATGAGACTGACCAGATTGTCGATGGCGGCAAACTGATCATCGATGCCGCCATGCCAGCGACGTATGTTTTGCAGTACAGACAATTCCATGTTTATCTGTTTTTCAATGATATGAACTGATTTTTACGGACAGGAGTCCTGTCTATGGACGACCCTATATTCCGGGTTGTGCTTCTGCCGATTCCTGTGCTTTTGGTTGCGGCTGTTATGCCGGCCATGCTTTCGCCTGTTATGATGCTTATTGTGGTTGCCAACAGCAGTTCTTCCGTATCGCCCAACTGTTTGATTGTGTCGGTGTCGTATTCGTATGCTTCTCTGTCGGGAGCGAATCCGTTTCCGTAATCGGAATATCCGGCGCTGTTTGCCATTTTTACAATTATGGGCTGCATTCCCCATGTGTTGGTTTGCTGTCTGACGGGATCGTCTTCATATATTGTTATGGATGCCACGTTTTTGCCGTATGTCGTATCTCCGACAAGTATTACTTCCATATACGGTTTCAGTCCGTTGATGAGCAGTTCGCTGGCAGAGGCGGAACGTCCCGAGACAATGAAATATACAGTTGACAGTCCTGATATGGCGTTGATCGGGATTGATTCTGTTACGCTGTTATTTCCGTCGTATTTTTCTATTTTGTCGATGAAATATGCTTTGTTGTAGTTTGGACCGTACTCTCTTCGTAATGCGGTGTTCAGATAGTCGTTGTAGTTTTCGGTGTAGAATATGCTGTTTGTGCTTTGTCCGGATATCATTGAGGCAAGAGCTTCGGTAGTAACGACCGCGCCTCCGCTGTTGTACCGGAGATCTATGATTAGCCGGTCGATCTGTTCGGATTGAAATTTGCCGAATATGCTGTTGAGCTGTTTTTCGTATTCGAGGCTTCCGTCGCCGTTGTCGCGTGCAAAGAAGTTATACACCAGATATGCGATTTTGTTACCGCCAATGCTGTAGACTGTGTCGAGCAGGACGGGATTTTCGGCGTAGTTTTCTATTACGTCGAGTGTTACGCTATTGACGCCTGTAATGCTGCCGTCTGCGATGACAGATATTCCAAGAGTGTGACGTTCTGCTGTTTTGTCGATTAATGACTGGTAGTTGTCAATTGTGATTTGCGTTCCGTTGATTTGATGGAAATATTCTCCGCGTTTCAGTCCTGCGGCGGCGGCAGGCGTGCCGGGTTTGATATATGTAATGTAGCCAATTACGTTGTGAAGGTCACGCATTAACAGCAGATTGAAGTCATAGCCCGATTCGGTGTTTACTCCCGAGAGGGAATTGATCAGTTTGATGTAGTCTTCCTGTATCCACGAAAATCTGTCGTCGCGATGCAGGAGTGATTCGAAGTAGTCGGATGGATACTGTGTTTTGTCTGTAACGGATGGAATGTCCGTATTCCACAGATAATAGATTTGCATGTTCTCCAGTATCCAGTCGTTTATCTCTGCATAGGTTGTCGGGGTTTCGGTGTCGGTTGTCTGTCCATCCGGTTCTGCGGATATGTCTACGCCGGATCTGTCTTTGTTGCACGAGGCAAAAAATATCAATAATGATATTGTTATTAATGACTTTGCTGTTTTTGTAATAATCTTTTTCATTTTTAA
>JAISPE010000254.1 GCA_031275145.1 Prevotellaceae bacterium
CATCAACTTAATGTTAAGCAAAGACGAAATACTGAAACGGACAGATAACGGACTGGATGTTTTCAGACATTATATTCCCTGCCAGTGGCGTGTGGGACGCAACTTTCTGAATCCGCTGTACGAAGATCTACTGGTAATAAGAATGGGTGGGGAAACATTACCATCGTAAGATTCCCATAACTCGCCGTTATTTTCGCTACATTGCCATTTATATGTCCAACTGTATGAATCGTCGTAGAAATTAAAAGTTGGAGCGGATTTTGAAGTCAGGGCAATTTTGCTTCCATAGCATACAGTTTGGTCGCCGCTTATTTCTCCTCCGTTCATCAAAATTGAACACTGTCCTAAGGCTATATAATTCCCTGCCACTAAAATGCACAAAGCCACAATTTTTGCCATGCAATTTTATGTTGATATTTTATATCACTGTCTGTTTATCAATAAATTCTAATTGCACATAGAAGTGTTTCAACTGCATATGGCAGGCTAATGTCTGAACCGCTGATTTCTGTGATTATACTGCTTATACATCACGCGGTCAGCTTTTGTGCTATATCAATTTCGTCAAATAGTTGAAAATTCAAAGCCAATACAGTCTCTAAATCCTTATTGCATTTTCCATTAATATTATCGAAAAAACTTTTTACAGTTTGGTGAAAAATATCTGCAGAATCATAATATTTTGCATATAAAATTTGTTTTTTAGTGAATTTCCATAGCCTTTCAATAATATTCAGGTTCGGAGAATAAGGCGGTAAAAACAATAATGTAATACCCGTTTCTTCCGCTTTTTTCATAACAGTTTTACAATGTTGATACCTGGCATTATCCGGGACTGAAACGATCGGTTTGGTGTATTTTTTTTCAGTTGAACAGGAAATTCCATAACCGTATCGGCAGTAATATAAGTGGTATTGATAAGAGTAGTAACTTCTTTACTGACTGCATTTACCGCACCTAAAACATTAATCCGGTTTCTTCCATGGGAAGTTCTTAGAAATGTCCTTACCCGAGACCGTACCATGCATACAAAAGCAGACAGGACAAAATGTGCCGCATCACAAAACAATAATTCAATCTCTTCATTTTATGCTTTGTCTATAACAGGTTGCAACTTTTGTTCGAAAAACTGTTTCTGTTCTTCCGGATTTAATTTTCCGGGGATTGGACTAAGTTTACGGTATTTGAAACCGTGTCTGTGCATAAAGGCTCTTACCTGTGTCGGTTTTCTTTCTATTCCCGTCAAATCTTTAATTCTTTGTATTGCCTGTTTAACTGTACATACCGGACTGTTTTTGAAATCTTCAATTATGCCGGTTTTACCGGTTTCCTGTTCACTGACTGAACCGTGATAACCGGTACTGTAAAGACCTTCAATGCCTTTTTCCCGATACATTTTTATATAGTTGGTTACACTGTTGCGATGGATATCCAATATCCTGCATATCTCAACGTTACTGTAACCGTACGCCGATTTCAGATAGACAGTATGAAATCTTTTTTGAATTTTGGGACAGGGATATGCAAATCTTTCGTCATTTAGCACCCGAATTTCTGCTTCGGTGAGATTCATTTCTGTAAGCATCCTGCTTGTATTTTTTTCATTCTGCAAAGATGCTTACTTTTTTTATTCCATTATATGTTGTGAATTTTGATATCTTATCCAAACTCTTCGAGGGGCTTAATTCCGCTTGAGAAAAAGCACAAAACTAAACCGCGCGAGGAATAAACGGTAAATGGCACACTCTTCGATAGGCGTAATGACGACCCATAGTGGATTGCTTCATCGCTATATCACACAACTACACCGCGCTAGGAATAACAGAATTTTGTCAAAAAACTCAGGTTAACAGGTAAACTTTGTCGCCCCGGCGTACTTTGTCGCAGACGGCGACAGAACAGTATTCTCCTTTAACGGATTTGTCCACCGGTTTCAGTTCGACGCGGATTTCTTTTACGGTCAATTCCATAACGCCCGTAGTGGGTCCGATAATCAGCGCCTCGCCGTTAACGGCAAGTTCGCCCGATTCTATCAGGATTTCGGCGACAGAGATATTTGCAAAAAAGTTTGTCACCTTGCCGATGTATGTTTTCCGTTTAGTAGCCTTGTTTCCGTACTTGTCGCTCCATTCACCCAGGCGTTTGCCGAGATAGTATCCGTCCCAGAATCCGCGATTGAACACTGTTGACAAAGATTCTTTCCACGCAGCCGTCTTTTCGGGAGTATAACTGCCCGACACAATGGCTTCGGCAGCCTGCGAATAGCAGCGGGTAACGGTTTTCACGTACTCGGCAGACCGCGCCCGACCCTCGATTTTGAATACGCGCACGCCGGCTTCAATCATCCTGTCCATGAAATCTATCGTACACAAGTCTTTCGGGGACATAATGTATTGATTGTCCACTTCCAGCTCGCGCCCTGTCTCTTTATCTGTGACGATATACGAGCGGCGGCATACCTGATAGCAACTGCCTCTGTTTGCCGACGCATTATATTCGTGCAGACTGAGATAGCATTTTCCCGAAACCGCCATGCACAGAGCGCCGTGAGCGAACATTTCCAGCCGGATAAGATTCTTTCCCGGACCGCACAGTTTATGCGCGACAATCTGTCCGTAGATATGTTTCACCTGTTCCAGATTCAGTTCCCTTGCCAGCACCGCCACATCGGCATACTGCGAGTAAAACCGTAACGATTCGAAGTTAGTGATGTTTATCTGTGTCGACAGGTGAATTTCGATGCCCCGCGCCGAAGCGTACATTATTGTTGCGGGGTCTGACGCGATAACGGCCGAAATACCGGCGTCTCCGGCAGCGTCGATGATTTCGCGCATTGCCGGCATATCGCTGTCGAACATAACGGTGTTCACTGTAAGATATGTTTTTACGGATTTTTCGCCGCACCGTTCCGCTATTTCGTGCAAATCGTCTGTCGTGAAATTATTTGCCGAACGCGCCCTCATATTCAGATTGCCTGCGCCGAAATAAACCGAGTCGGCGCCGCCCTGAATGGCAGCAGCCAGACACTCGAAATTTCCCGCCGGCGACATAATTTCGATCTCTTTTCGCTGTAATATCATGTTATTAACCTCTCTGTATTCCAATTTCCCTTCTGAATCATCAAATAAAATATTCCGCAAAAGTAAGCGTTTTTTAGTGATGAGTGATGAATTATGAGTTATGAGCGGTGATTACATCCTGCGTTAGCCACTCATCACTCATAACTAAAAAAACATTTTTCTTGCTTCGGCTTTAATTTCTTTTATTGTTTCGGACACAGGCGATTCACCGTCTTCCATAAGCTTGTCTAAAATCTGTTTAGCCAGCTCTATCGAAGCGGTATCAGGGTTGGAGTGTTTCGCGACGTCGTTGACGAACATGACAACCCGTTCTTTCGTTTCTTTCACGCGCGCCCATACTTTGTCGCTGACATACAGTTGTTGAGATATATTATGTTCGTATTCCAGACGTATTTGCTGCAATATCGCCAAATGAAGGTCGGAATTTGTCATCGCCTGACTTTTTAACTTCAATAATAAAGTATCCGGAGATATTCTTTCCAGAAACAGTATCAGTCTTTCGTATGCCTGTAGCCTCATCGGAACGGTAAGCGTCTTCGACGATTTTAATAGTTCGATATTTCTGCGCCTTTCGGCGGCCAGCAATATCCGGTTAAGGGTCAAATACATGGAAGCCAGTAACAGGATTCCGAACGCAATAATTATAATAACAGTATCATCCATAACATGTAATTTTAAACAAAATTACTAATTTTGTCCGATAAAAGAACAACAGTATGTTGGTATCAAGGTTGGAAATATGATAAAAAGAAGAAAAAATTATGTGACCGTATATATCGTAACAATTTATATTATAATATTTTCTGTTTTCGCAGGATACAGGATATTTTTTTTAGAAACAATTGATGCGAATGAAAAAACAGGGCTCTATATTCCCTCAAATCCCTCCCTCGACCAGGTCGTGGATTCGCTTTTATCTGCAAAAATCATAAAAAGTCCGGAAAAATTTTTAAAACATATAAGTCTGAGCAAGTACTCGTCGTTCAAGGGCGGATATTATGCCGTACCCAAAAACATAACTTATAGAAATCTGGTGAAAATGTTATGTTTCGGACAGCAGTCGCCCGTAAATATAGTAATATCCGGGACTGTCCGTACAAAAAACAGGCTGGCAGGCATACTTGCAAAACAGATAGAAGCCGATTCGGTATCCCTGCTGAATGCCTTAAACGATTCGCTGTTCCTGAAAGAACTGGATTTCACGCCGAATAACAGCATTCTGCTTTTTATGCCCAATACTTATAATGTTTACTGGAACAGGGAGGTGAAACAGCTGTTCAAAGATATGAAAAAGGAATACGACAAATATTGGACTTCAGACAGATGCGATAAGTTAAAGCTCTCGGGACTGACCAAAGTGGAAGCAATGATTCTGGCTTCGATCATTATGGAAGAATCGTCGAAATACGATGAATTGCCTGGCATTGCCGGCGTGTATATCAACAGACTGCATAAAGGGATGCCTCTACAGGCCGATCCAACTGTTAAATATGCTGTTAACGATTTTTCTTTGAGGCGGGTACTGATAGCGCATACGAAATTCGATTCGCCTTATAATACATATATATACAAGGGATTGCCGCCGGGTCCGATATGTATTCCGGAACGGAGGGCGGTTGATGCCGTTCTGAATTATGAGAAGCATGATTATCTGTATTTTTGCGCAAAAGACGATTTTTCGGGGTATCATGTTTTTGCAAAGACTTTACAGCAGCATAATCAGAATGCCAGCGCATACCGTAATGCTTTAAACCGCAGAAAAATTTTTCAGTAATGAAAATACGAACAGTTTAATTTATGAAATAAAATGGAAAAGACATCCTGGATGGTGATAGTGAATCCCAAGGCAGGTTTGGGATATGGATTGAGAGACTGGCCTGCGATATCCAACCAGCTTAATAAAAGCGGAGTAGAGTTTACATGCGTGTTTACCGAGAAGAAATATCACGCGGTGGAACTCGCAGTAAAGGCAGTTAATGACGGTTACAGAAAAATCGTTGCTATCGGGGGCGACGGTACTGTTAATGAAATAGTCAATGGAATTTTTATCCAGAAAAAAGTTCCTACAACGGATATTTTCCTGGCCGTCATTCCGGTAGGTACGGGAAATGACTGGGTCAGAATGTACGGCATTCCAAGATATTACAGCGAAGCAGTCAAGGCAATTGTCGAATGTCGCACTGTTTGTCAGGATGTAGGCATCATAACTTATAACGAAACGCTGATAACCCATAAACGCTACATGGCAAATGTCGCCGGTATTGGCTTCGACGCCATCGCCAACAGATATTTTAACAGGATGAAGGACGAAGGACGGAAAGGCAGAGGACTGTATATTATCGGAGTACTCAAGGCTTTGTTGAAATATAAAAGTAAACGGTTCAAAATAACGGTTGACGGCAAGCTATTCTTTGACGATTATATGTTTAACGCCTCAATCGGAATCGGGCCGTACAACGGAGGCGGTATGAAACCCATGCCTGCCGCCATTTTCGACGACGGTTTGCTCGATATCACAATAGTGAAAAAAATAAACAAACTCTGGGTAATGAAAAGTTTCCGTAAACTGTATAACGGCAAAATATACACGCATCCCAAAGTGCTGGCCTCCCAGGGGAAACATATCGAGATAGAATCGTTCCCTCCGTCGCCAATAGAAATCGACGGAGAAGCTCTGGGCTTTTCACCGTTTATCTTCGACGTCGTTCCCTGCTCGATAACTGTTGTTGTGAGTAAAAAATTTATTGCCAATCTGGATCAGGATTGTCAGGATGAAAGGATGAAAAATAAATAAGATGTTCAAATGCGGTACAAAACGGTTATTTACAATGACGCTTTTTGCAATGTCCTTACAACAAGCTTTTACCCGCCTCATCGTCATTGCGAACCCATGCCGTAAGCTTCCGCATCCCTTAGTAGAGTCGTCCCTGCGGGCCCTGCGGGACTTGTCGTGCGCGATCAAAAAAATCCCGTAGGGATGACATGTCGGTCTTCGTTTAAGCTGTTGAAAATCTTCCGATACCGACATGTCATCCCTACGGGATTTTTGATTACGGAATTTGAATGAAAAAATATTTTAACAACCTCACATTTTTGACACCCCACCCGCAGGGACGATATTTCATTAACCGTACCCATAATTGATACCTTTTATTTATTGAAGACTTATATGTTTCCCGCTGTGTGCGGCGCTCGTTCCCAAACGCGGGAATGTTTCCCGCAGTGCAGCGCGTATTATAACAGTGGAAGAATAATTTCGAAGCATGCGCCTTTTTCATCGGGCACAAACACTATTGTACCGCCAAAACTTTCGATTATACTCTTTGATATTGCGAGTCCGAGTCCCGTACCGCCCGATTTTGTTGTGAAATTGGGGTGGAACAGATTTTTGGCGACCTCGCCGGAAATACCTGTTCCGTTGTCGGAGATTCTTATTAAGCAGGTTTTTTCTTTCCGTTCCAGCACGATATTTATTTCCGGATTCGGGATTTTTTCCACAGCCTGTATCGAATTTTTCAGCAGGTTGGTCAGTACCCTGTGCAACTGTTCACTGTTGGCTTTAATCCTGTAATCCTTTTTATCGCCGGTACAGTTGATTTTCACATTATCATATCCCGAAAATAAGGATATGGCCGACATGATTGCCTGCGACAGATTTACCTGTTCCGGTTCGGTCTTACCCATACGGGCAAAATCTGCAAATTCCGAAGCAATGTAAGTCAATATATCGATCTGTTCGAGAGTAGACTTGATTGCGGCGTCCATTTTTTCCTGCCAGCCTTCCCTGTTTTCGTTCTTCATACGCAGGGCTAACTGTATGTTTAACTTCATTGGCGTCAGAGGATTTTTGATTTCGTGAGCGATTTGTCGCGCCATTTCGCGCCATGCCGATTCGCGTTCGTTTTCGGCCATAATTTTAGCGCTTTCGGCAAGCTCCTCAATCATGCGGTTGTATACCCTGACCAGATCGCCCAGCTCGTTATTTCCCCTGTAGTCTATCGGTTCGGGACGTTCGTTGATATTCAGTTTAGCCATTTTACGCCGCACCAGATCCAGCGGGCGCGTAATCTGGTTCGATGCAAATATCGACAGGGCGACGCCTATGATGATAAGGAAAATGTAAATATTCATTATCGCGCCCGTCAGCGACAGCATCTCGGTTCTGAACTCGGACTGATTGTTGAAATGTAATATATTAAGGTATGCGATCGCTTCGCCCTGCCAGTTGTGGTATGCAGTATATGAGGAATAGTAGGATATTGTCCCGATACGTTCGATGTGAATGAATTTAGAGCGTTTTTCGGTTGCAAGCGCATGGAATGCTTCCCTGTTCATCTTTTTTCCGATCAGATTTCTGTCAAAGATTTCGTTTCGTGACGACACAGTCAGATTTCCGTACATATCGTACATGTTCAGGTCTGTCCTGAAAGCGTTTGACAGGAGTACCAGAGTAGCTTCCAGACTGCTGTGCATTTCCGGGACAATCTTTCCGGCATCAAACAAACTCTGATCGAGTTCTATTATCGTCGACTGCATTTTGCTGTGTATGGCGTCGAGGTTTTTCTTTTCGCTCTGACTTGTGATATATGCCAGCATCGCTGCCGTTAAGGTAGTTAAAGCCCCGATTATCCCGACAAGTATGATAACGGTTATTCTCCAGCGGTAGCTGTTTCCGACGATTGAGATTTCCGGTTTTAAGCCCGCGACAGTCAGAAGGAAGAACAGTATCACGATAAAAATCACAAACGAATATGAAAATATCGACACAATCCCCGAAAATCCGAGTTTCGGGAAACTCAGAACGGCGACATTCCCGTCTTTCGTCTCGAAAGAATAATGCGAATATCCGCCCTTTTCAAAAAAACCGTCTTTGTATTCCGACGTCAATTCATAGCTGTAATCATAAGACCCGACTTTGCTTACAAGTTTTTTGCCGGAATATTTCGCGTATGAATATCCTTTGGCCTCGTAGTTGATTCCGCCGGATTCAAACCTCAGCAACTCGGGATAACCGGGCGACGATTCGATTTCACGTTTCAAATACAGTTCCAGAAACAGATATGCCGTATCCGTCTTTTCAGCGAACATAAAATCTCCAAAATAGTGTATCCGTCCCCAGTAATTGTTCATAAACAGGAAATGCGAACTTCCCGATACGGGAGTCCCCCTGCTTTTTTCCTTCATGAAAAATTCGATACAGTTTTCACTCTTATCTTCTTCCCTGATATGCAGCAGCTGCTGAGGCCGGCATACATAATATCTCAACTCGTACCGGTGAAAATATCCCTTAAAATATTTATCTACAAGAACCGGATACAGATTAATTCTGTCCAATAGATCGGTACACAATACTTTTTTGATGTACGGGTCTGTGGATATTTTCTTTTCCATGTCTTTCAGTAACATTTCCGCTACGGGATCGCTTTCGGCCAGAAGTCCTTTTGCAAGTACTTCCCTCTGTTTGCGCTCTTTTTCGGCGGTGTTCATAATCAGTGAAAACGACACGTATAACGAGATAAACATTGTCAGCCATACAAACGATGAGAGCGTGAAACCCGAACGCACTTTTTTCATGAACAGAAAATAAATAATCATGTACAGTACAAGAATAATCAGGTTTTCGTATCTGAATTTCATCAGTATGCACAGTGTCAGCAGTGCGATTGTTCCCTGTATGACAGGCTGCTTTACCGTTCCGGCCGGCCTGCAAACGAAGACATGCAGGTAAACAAGAAGACAAAGCTGTGCATAAACAAGTACAAGTACAAAATAAGCCGGAAAAGTATAGACCGTTACTTCGTTCATCCTGTATATTTTGAACGATATTTCGGAATTGAACGCCAGCGATTCGGTGATGTATAAAGTCCCGCAAAGAAACAGCGAAACTAAAACGCCCGATACGGCGAATGTAATGCGGCGCTTACTCAAAACTGCACGTAATGATTCTTTTGCCGAAAAAAGAATCATTATAAACAGGAATAAAAATAAAAGATGAAGCAGAAGATCTCCCAGCGAGGGCAAAAACTCCGAATCGGCATAAAGCGAGGGCGCAAAGAGATATGAATCGCCACTGAAAAAACCGGAATAGTGAAAAATAAATATCCGCAATCCCGAGAGCAGCACGAATGCGGGAAGCAGATACCACAGACTTTTCGCGTACAGTCCGGGATTATAGAAGATAAACAGTATCAGGAAACCGCCGGTAATTATTGTCAGCCACCGGAAAAACAGCGCCAGCCCGGATGTCGTTGTCGACGGCATGTTGGAATTGACGACGAAAAGAGGAACTCCCCTGACGTCTTTTACCGGAATACCGATGTCGCCCAGCGGTAAAATGATGATGTTTTTCGGAAAATCGAATACCGGATTTGTTTCGTTTTTGAGGCACTGATTCTGATAGAGATATTCTTTTGCGATAAGTATAAGTGTGATGTATTTGAACGCCCTGTGCGTGAATGCCTGCGCCACGTACCAGCCGTTGCCCAGATACATGTATCTGGATTCTTCGGTGACGTTATCCAGCTGTTCTATTGTGACAGGGATATTGTCCGACCAGTAAAGTATTCTGTCCGGCGGGTTTTCCGTATTCGATAAAACGGTGTCGGTAACGAAAATATACACGCCTTTTTTATACAGTTCCTTATGGTTGATACTGTCAAAATTCGGAACATGATTGCCGGAGCAGCAGGAAATGACATGCGAAATGACATTTTTACTGTCGTTCTGAAGATTCTGCAATGTCTGTTCTATCGTACCGACATTGTCCGCCGAAACACCTTTCTCAAGACTGTTTGCGGTGAGAATCGACAGCAGAAAGAATGCGGCACACAGTGCAGACAGTACAAAGATTTTTATGCGGCATCTGTTTTTCATTTGACTTCCAGCTGTTTTTTAATGCTGTCGATATCGACACTATTAATGTATCTGGGAATATTGTCATAGATTTTATGAAATCCGAAACCTCCGTTTATCATTTCATCGATGGCTTCCTTTTTGGTCCTGTTACGGAACACAATCATGTACATTGCGACGATAAGTCCGGTTCTGTCAGAGCCGTGATGACAGTGAATCAGTATCGGGCCTTTCCGGTTTTTAATGATCCTGAGCGCTCTCACAACATCGTAACTGTTAGCGTCGTGTGCATTCATTTTTACTCTGTGTCCGGTTATATTGAGGTCTTTGATATATTTTCTGTCGGAATGCCAGTATCTCAAATTGAGCACTTCTTTTATCCCGTATTTTTCCAGCGCTTTAAACTGTTCCCGGTCAGGCTGCTCCGAACGGTAAACGCCTTCATCAACCCTGTAGAAGTTGTTCAGTCCGCAATCGCCTGTCTTAACCGCAGACTGGGAAAACAATAACACCGAACATGTTATACCAATCAAAAACAAAACAGTTCTCTTCATTCAAGAAAAATTTAATCAGTACAAAAATACGGTTTAATTTGTAATTTCAATTGAAAAGTGATGTACGGCAAAATTTTCCCGGGAACCCTAACAGGGTT
>JAISPE010000349.1 GCA_031275145.1 Prevotellaceae bacterium
GTGAGGGCAAACGGCGTAATACGTGATTTTTACGAAACATTGAAAGAAGGAAGCAAAACGGTAATCGACCGTATTATCCTCACCGGAATTACGCCGGTAATGCTTGACGATATCACCAGCGGATTCAATATTTCCAATAACCTGTCGCTTAAAAAGAAATACAATGAAATGCTGGGGTTTACACAGGATGAAGTAAATACGCTGATGGAAGAAACAGGCATTGATCCGAATATGGTTAACGTGGATATGGAACTGCTGTACAACGGATATCTTTTTCACAAAGACGGCGAACACCGGGTATACAATCCGTCGATGATGCTTTACCTGTTTGACAGTATACTGGAAGAAGAAACGGTTGGAAATATCATCGACGATAACCTGAAAACGGATTACGGGCGTTTACGCAACCTGATACAGAATGACAGAAACTGCGAACAGCTGATTAAAATTGCTCAGGATAACTGTATTTTATCGGAGATAATACCAAGATTTTCGATAGATAAAATGCATGACAGCGAATATTTTATATCGCTGCTGTTTTATCTCGGACTGCTTACCGTCGACCGCAGTGAAGAAGGAATGACATATCTCAAAATCCCGAATTATTCTATACGCACCATCTACTGGGATTATATTCTACACCTCATAAAGGATGAAAATGAAGATGTAATGATTGATATGATACATCAGAAAAGAGCTGTCAAAGACCTTACCGGCGGCAATCCGAAACCGTATCTTGACTACATCAGTCAAAACATATTATGCCGGCTGTCCAACCGCGATTTGCGGAACTTTAATGAAAAATATATCAAAATCATACTTTTGACCGGACTGTTTCAAAGCAGGATGTACATAACTATTACCGAACTGGAAGTAACACGGGGATATACAGATATTTACATGCAGCGCAGTCATCTGCTGCCCGGCATTCCATACGAATGGGTATGGGAAATCAAGTATGTCAGGAAAGAAGATGCCGACGACAAAAAAAACATCCTGAAAGAAAAACGCGAAGAGGCGCGTATTCAGCTAAACAGATACCGGGAAACGCCTTTATTTGCCGGTCGCAGCGACGTCAGATATCTGTTCCTGATTTTCATCGGAAAAGACCGTTACGAAATGGAGGAAGTTTAATAATCGACAGATTTTGTCCATACGGTTAATGAAAGAAAAGGGATGAAACGTTATGCGTTTCATCCCTTTATACTTCGGAATCATTTCCCCGTCAGTCATCGGTTCCGATAAATCCGCCTGTTGAATTGAATTTCAAATCCATACCGTTTGACAGACCGATTTCGTAACCGTAATGTTCCCTGTTTACCTCAGTTATCAGGCAACCGGGGAAAACGCCGATTACATAGTCCGGCACATTTTTCGGCAGCAAGTTCAGGATACTTTCGGGCACAGCCGATAAATGTCCATCTACATCGTCCCAGTCGCCCGAACGGGTAAAATCAATATCGAAACCGTTGGCAAGATATACCGTATAATCTTTGCCGAAACCCTCTGTTTCTTCGACAACTGCCGTTATTTCGATATCCGGGAAATGTGTTTCGATAAATGCGATACTGTTTGCGGGCAAATCGCTTGCCCGAATCATTTTTTCTTCATCGCAGGCGACAAACGCAATCGAAACAAAAAGCGCGGTATAAAACATTATCCTTTTCATCCTGTTTGAGTTTTGAACGGTTAATCATCGGTTTTTTCTTCCATTACGGCGCCGTCGGCCTTTATCAGCAGCTTAACCTCCGCATCGCGACGTTCCATCTCGATTTTGTAGAATACCTCCGTACCGCGACGGATTCTGTCAATATCCTCGAAACTGTATCCGGGATACTTTGCTTTGGCGACATTTTTCACTGTCGCAGGCAGTTCCGAGCGGTAAATTTCTTCGACCACCATCAGCAGATTGCCGCGGGCGTCGTAATAAGCCTCGCAGTCCCTGAATTTCAGGTCAAATTCAACTTCGTAGATACTGTCGGCGACTTCCCACTCCGCATCATACGCTTTCGGAAAATCCGATTTGAATTTTGCGGCAAGCGCTGCCGGCGGCATCACATCGCGAGCGCCGGACATTCTGTACTGCCGGATCATACGTGCAACAGTTTCGTCGGAATATTCCTTCGAAATTGCCGGATTCGACTGGGCTGCTACGGTTTGTGCGAAGAAAAAGCAGCCTGCAATAACGATACCTGATAACTTAAATAAATTCATTTTAACCTCCTGTTTTTAACAATAAATAAATAATTCATGGCACAATAGTAGAAGACGATTCTGGAAAGATTTGGGAAAATGGCGCACAGATGATGCAGTCCGGATAAAATATCACTGCTGTCGGATGTACGACAAATTTCCCTTTTTTTGACATAATTAACATAATTTTCAAAATTAACAGATTTGTAAATTATGAAAATTCTGTTAATTCTGTCAAAAAAAGACAGAAAAAAAAGAAATTTTGTCAGCAAAGTGTTATCTTTGTACCCTGAAAATTGAAAAGTCGTCAAAGAGTAAAAGCGGTTTAACATGGCGAAATAAACAGATGTACAATATTAAATAAATACAGTATAGAAATGAAAAGGATAAGAATTTTAGTTTTACTGCTCGCTGTCGGCAGCGCTGTTTACGGCAGAGAATACCACGTCTCGGTAAAGGGCGACGACGCAAATCAGGGAACGGAAACATCTCCGTTCCGCAGTATTGGCAGAGCTGCGCAGGCGGCTTATGCAGGCGATGTTATCACCGTTCATGCGGGGACATATCGCGAATGGGTGAATCCTCCGCGCGGAGGCACGGGCGACGATGCACGCATCGTCTATCGCGCCGCTCCGGGAGAACATGTCGAAATCAAAGGCTCCGAAATCGTCAATACATGGACGAAAGAGGCGGACGGCGTCTGGAAAGCTGTCCTGCCGAACAGTTTCTTCGGCGATTACAATCCTTACGTCGATCTTATTTACGGCGACTGGTTTGGCGGACATGGCAGAGCGCATCACACCGGCGAAGTGTTCCTGAACGGCAAATCGCTCTACGAGAAAGAAACGCTCGACAAGGTGCGCAAGCCCGAAATCCACTCCGGCAGCAACGACCCCGAAAGTTCAAAATACGTATGGTATTGCGAAAGCGACGCCGAAAATACGGTCATCCATGCGAACTTTCATCAGTACAATCCCAACCGCGAGCAGGTAGAAATCAGCGTACGCCGCACGTGTTTCTATCCCGAAAAACCGGGCGTGAACTATCTCACCGTTCAGGGATTCCATATCAGTCAGGCGGCATCGCAGTGGGCGGCGCCTACCGCCGAACAGATCGGGATGGTCGCCACGCACTGGAACAAAGGCTGGATTATCGAAAACAACGTCATCAGCAACGCCAAATGCTCCGGAATCACGCTCGGAAAAGAACGCGGTACGGGGCATAACGTCTGGCTGGAAGATCGGAGCATCGACGGCTCGCTGCACTATATCGAAGTGACTTTCCGCACACTGCGCAACGGCTGGAACAGCGAAAATATCGGCTCGCACATTGTCCGCAACAACGAAATATTTTCGTGCGAACAGACCGGCATTTGCGGCAGTATGGGCGCGGCGTTCAGCATCGTTGAAAACAATTATATCCACGACATCTGGGAGAAACGGCAGTTCAGCGGAGCCGAAATCGCCGGAATCAAGTTCCACGCAGCCATCGACACGCAAATCAGGAATAACCGTATCCGCCGCACCGGACGCGGGATGTGGCTCGACTGGATGGCGCAGGGAACACGGATATCACACAACATCATTTACGAAAACGATCAGGAAGACCTCTTTTTCGAGGTTGATCACGGTCCTTATCTTGTGGACAACAACATTCTCGGGTCGCCGGTCAATGTGTGGGACATGTCGCAGGGAGGCGCTTATGTGCACAATCTGTTTTCGGGAATGTTCCGCATCACGCAGGAAAAAGGCCGTTATACGCCGTATCATCTGCCGCACCGGACAGATGTTGCCGGGCTGTCCATCATCCTGAACGGCGACAACAGGTTTTACAACAACCTCTTTGTCCCCGTCAATCCCGATGCGAAACTCAATCACGGAAAGAGCGCATACGACAAAGGCAGTTATCCCAATTTTATGGACGGCAATGCGTATTACAACCGCGCAACGCCCTTCGGCGAAGAAAAACATTCTGTTTCGCAACCCG
>JAISPE010000361.1 GCA_031275145.1 Prevotellaceae bacterium
TTCAGCCATTTTCTTTCCGCAGATGTTAGTGGAAACCATAAGTTTTTTACACGGGCGGGATGAATGCCAAGTTTTTTGCCTCCCAGACTTCCGATAATTCCGGCAGCAAACATTAATAACCCGAGTTTTGGATAAGAAAACAATAAACATTTCATATTCAGGGATATAGATTCTGCAGGGCAAATATTTATAGCCAATGATATGTTTTAGACAAATATTCGACACTTGCGAGGTCGAATAAACCACTCAACTGCATATTGCTATAAATATGTGATACCTTGATATTAATGGCGTCTTATCCAAAACTCAGGTAATATAGATGCTAAAATAAATTGGCAATTTACGACGGAAGACGCGAGGATAAAATTACGCAAAGGTCCGGTGGGGGCTATTGTCGCCACGGCTAATAAAATCAGTAAAATTGTATATACAACGGTCAAAACCCGGACTGAATATGACGAAACGACGGTAACATTAAATGAGCCGGAATATCTGAAAAAAAAATTGAAAAATCTGCAAAAAAAATCGATGTAATTACGAAACAGATCAAAGATCTCGAAAAATCGGACATACTGCAATCTGCTTAATTTAAGTCGATTGAAGTTTAGTTATATGAAAGGTTGTTTTGTTGTTAAAATTAGGTGTAAATGAGGTTTTTTGTCCGACGGTGCGCCGATAAAAAAAACTCTCTTTCGTATGACAGAAGAGAGGCATGTCTTTAGAGTAAGATACTGTCATTTTATCTATTGCACTCAAGGACAGGATTGAAGACGTATGTCCTCGGCTCTTTCAATACAGTTGCCCCGGTTGAGAACTGCGTAGTTCTACGAAAATTTTATGGATCTTTGCCATTCTTTTTAATTTTTACAATGAAACATTCAGAAATATCGTTGCACAAGTAATACTTTTTTTTGTAACCGCAATATTTTTTTCACTGACTGCCGGGCTGTTTGCCGTTCATACTTCACTGTTCGCAAAATTTAGTACTTTTGCGCTGTAAAAGTAAACAAAGATAGAAGCATGAAACTGTTAAAAATACTTTTGATCCTGACAATACCTGTGAGTCTTTATTCCCAGAACGGGAATGAAGAGAATCGCGGCGTACGCACAGTCGTTATCGATCCCGGTCACGGCGGCAAAGATCCGGGAGCGGTAGGCAGTAAAGTATATGAAAAAAAGATCAATCTTGCTGTTTCCCTCAGGCTCGGACAGCTGATCGAGGAATGGTTTCCCGACGTCAAGGTACTGTACACAAGAACGGAAGATGTTTTAGTCAATTTAAAGGACCGCAGCAATTTTGCCAATGTCAACAATGCCGATCTGTTTATCTCCATTCATGCCAATTCGATAGATAACGAAAAAAACCGGAATACGGTTTCGGGAAGCGAAACATATATCATGGGCATACACAAATCGGAGGATAATCTGAAAGTTGCAATGTTTGAAAACAGTTCCATAAAATATGAAGAGGATTACGAGTCCAGGTATGACAGGTTCGACCCCGAGAGTCCCGAATCGTATATAATATTCAGTCTGATACAGCACGAATATATGGAACAGAGCCTTAAAATGGCGGAATTTATCCAGGAGGAATTTCAAAACGGACCCGTCACCAGAGACAGAGGCGTCAAACAGGACGGTTTTCTTGTTTTATGGAGGACGGCAGCCCCGAGCGTTCTGATAGAACTTGGTTATCTGTCACATCCCGAAGAGGAACTTGTACTGATGGATGAGGATAACCAGCAAAAAATGGCCGAATGTATACTGAAGGCGTTTAAAAGATACAAGGAATATACGGAAGGCTATGCAGTCGAAGAAAATGAATAATTTTAACAATATTAAAAATATATGACGGAGAACACCGAACGGAAAACACATTCCCCCGCCGGCTGGAAAGCATTGATGCCTCTTGGCGTTTTTTTTCTGCTGTACATACTGACGTTCATCTTTACGGGCGATTTACAGAAAATGCCGGTATCCGTAGCCTTTCTTTGCACTTCGGCCGCAGCAGTCCTGTTTACCGGAAGCGAGAAAATGAACCGGCGTGTCGAAATATTCTGCAGAGGATGCGCCAACGATACCGTTCTTTTGATGGTTGTCATTTTTATTCTGGCAGGGGCATTTGCCGGAACAGCCAAAGCTGCGGGAGCGGTTACCGCTACGGTCAGTATGGCGCTGTATCTGTTGCCCGAACAGGCTGTCATGGCGAGCATATTTGTTGCGGCATGTTTCATTTCGATGGCTATGGGAACGTCTTGCGGGACAATTGCGGCGCTGGCTCCGATAGCCGCGGGCATATCTTCTCAAACGGATATCGGCATTCCGGTTATGCTTGGCGCAGTCGTCGGCGGGGCAATGTTCGGCGACAATCTTTCGTTCATATCGGATACGACCATTGTCGCCACACGTACGCAGGGATGCCGGATGAAAGACAAGTTCAGGGCAAACTTCCGTCTGGTTGTACCTGCATCCCTGATTGTTCTGGGGATTTATATCTTTCAGGGACTGAATACCGGCAGTGAGGCCGAAAGCGGTACGTATACGGTTGAATGGATAAAAGTAATCCCGTATATGGCTGTTTTACTGGCAGCCCTGTCGGGAGTTAACGTTATAGCGGTTTTATTTACAGGGATAATACTGTCCGGCGTGACAGGGATTCTCAGCGGCGGATTCGACGTATGGGGCTGGGCGGAAGCGCTGAGCTCCGGCATTGTGAAGGATATGGGCGAACTCATAATTGTGTCGCTGATGGCGGGAGGCATGTTTGAAGTGATCCGCCATAACGGAGGAATCGACTGGCTAATTAACAAACTGACTGAAAATATCCGTTCAAAACGAAAGGCCGAAACCGCAATTGCAGGTCTGGCGTCGTTTACCAACTTATGTACGGCAAACAATACTATCGCTCTTATTATTACGGGTCCCGTTGCCAGACAGATCGGCGATAAGGCCGGACTGGAGAAATCCAGAACGGCAAGCCTGCTGGATACGTTCTCGTGTTTTGTCCAGGGATTTCTGCCGTACGGAGCGCAGCTTCTCATCGCATCAGGCATGGCAGGTATAAATCCGGCAGAAATTATCCCGTATCTCTACTATCCGCTCGCAATGGGATTTATAGCAGTTTTATCGATAGTGATGAGTTATAAGAGATGAGTTATGAGAGTGATGAGTGATGAGAGTTATGTCATGCCATGCAGGAGAAATTATGATACTTTATTAATTTTCCTTCACAAAGGAGCGTTCAATAAATAAAGGTATTAATTATGGATTTATTTTCCGGCATCTCATCAATGGCCTGCCCGACGGCAGTCAGGGCAAAGAGCATCCCGTTAGGGATGCATCGCTCGGTAGAAAACACATACCGTCCTGTTTTGCATCCCGTTAGGGATGCATCCCACGGGATGCCATAATTGATACCTTTATTTATTGAAGACTCCTAAAAGTTCCGAAAGGAGTTAAACCGTATGCGTTTTCATGACCCGTCGTTTCCGTTTTTATAGAATCTCAAAATAAGATTTATACTTTTGTCCTCGAAATATAATGGTTTAAGTTTATTTATAAAGACAGATAAAACGAACAGTATGACCCTTTTAGTCTTGCTTGGAGCTACAGGAACCGGAAAAACGGATTTGAGTATAAGTCTGGCAAAATATTTCGGGACAGAGATAATATCGGCAGATTCCCGACAGATATATATGGAGCTGGACATCGGTACCGCGCCTCCTGCGCCGGAACAGCTCGATGAAGTGAAACATCATTTTATAAAGTCGCGCTCCATTTTCGATGAATATACTGCCGGAAAGTACGAGACAGATGCGTTGAAAGTTATCGGCAAACTGTTCGAGACAAATGATTATGTGTGGCTTGTCGGAGGATCGGGGCTGTATATCGACGCTGTCTGCAAAGGCATCGACGATATTCCCGCCACCGATCCGGAGTTGCGGAAAAATATTGTTAAACGTTACAGGGAGGAAGGGATAGACAGTCTGCGCTGCGAGCTGGAACGTCTGGACCCTGATATTTGCAGTACGCTTGATATTCATAATCCCCAGCGTGTTATAAGAGCGCTGGAAGCGTGTGTCAGTTCGGGAAAACCGTACTCGTCTTTGCGGAAAAATTTTGAAAAGTCCCGCCCGTTCAACATTATAAAAATCGGCCTGACAATAGACCGCAATTTGCTGTATAACCGCATTAATACGCGTGTAGACAGAATGATGGAGGCCGGACTGGAAAAGGAAGCAGAAAAATTATACCGTTTCAAAGAACTTAACGCCTTGAAAACGGTTGGTTACAGAGAATTATTCGACTATTTCGACGGAAAAACAGGCCTTGAAAAATCCGTAGAACTTATCAAAAGAAATACCCGAAGATATGCCAAACGGCAAATCACATGGTTTGCGCGGTATCCTGAAATCAGGTGGTTTCATCCGGATGATTTTGACGGGATTATTGCTGAAATCAGAAAACGCAGTGAAAAAGACGGGTAAAAAACATCAAAAATATCATGTCGTCTGTCCTTTCGAATAGTTTTTTACATAAAAACAGTGAACGGAATATCTTTTAAATCAAACGACTTTAAATTTTTTTTAAACTTTTTTTTGTATTCCCGAATTAATATCTAACTTTGCAGGCTAATTTTAATGTATAGTTTCGTATTATTTGATAGCTTTAAAATTGAAACATAACAACATAAGATAATATGGCTTTAAAAAAGAAAATAGGAAAGCTGAAGACTAACTTCAACAGAATGACAATTTCTTTAGCATCTCCCGAAGAGATTCTGGAACAGTCGCATGGAGAAGTTTCAAAGCCTGAAACAATAAATTACAGAACATATAAGCCCGAAAGGGACGGATTATTCTGTGAACGTATATTCGGGCCGGTTAAAGATTATGAATGTCACTGCGGTAAGTACAAACGGATACGGTATCGCGGTATAACGTGTGACCGGTGCGGTGTTGATGTCACCGAAAAGAAGGAACGTCGCGAAAGAATGGGACACATACAGTTGGTCGTTCCCGTCGCACATATCTGGTATTTTCGTTCGGCGCCCAATAAACTTGCATACCTCTTAGGTATTCCCGCAAAAAAGCTGGAAGCCGTTATTTATTACGAACGTTACGTCGTTATACAGCCCGGAGTTGCAGAGGCCAATGGCGTTCATCAGCTGGATCTTCTTACTGAAGATGAATACATCCAGATAATTGACACGCTGCCGAAAGATAATCAGGCGCTTGAAGATTCCGATCCCAACAAGTTTATTGCGGATATGGGGGCCGAGGCCGTTTATACTTTACTGAAATCTCTTGATTTGGATGAATTATCGTATTCACTGAGACACAAAGCAAGCACTGAAACATCACAGCAGCGTAAAGCAGATGCTCTTAAACGTCTTAATATCGTAGAAACTTTCAGAGCTGCACGCAATGCCAACAAGCCGGAATGGATGATACTGAAAGTTATTCCTGTGATTCCCCCCGATTTGCGGCCTCTGGTGCCTCTTGACGGCGGACGTTTTGCCACATCCGATCTGAACGATCTGTACCGCAGGGTTATCATACGTAACAACCGTCTTAAAAGACTGATAGAGATTAAAGCTCCGGAAGTCATTCTGCGTAATGAAAAACGTATGTTACAGGAGTCTGTCGATTCTCTGTTCGACAATTCCCGTAAATCCAACGCCGTTAAAACGGAAGCTAACAGGCCTCTAAAATCGTTAAGCGACAGTCTGAAAGGTAAACAGGGACGGTTTCGTCAAAATTTACTTGGAAAACGTGTGGACTATTCGGCGCGGTCGGTTATCGTTGTCGGTCCCGAATTGAAAATGCACGAATGCGGTCTGCCTAAAGACATGGCAGCCGAACTGTATAAACCCTTTATCATTCGCAAACTCATTGAACGCGGTATTGTCAAGACCGTTAAATCGGCGAAAAAAATAGTCGACCGTAAAGACCCTGTTGTCTGGGATATTCTTGAAAATGTTATGAAAGGACATCCGGTACTGTTAAACCGCGCTCCTACCCTGCACCGTCTCGGCATACAGGCGTTTCAGCCGAAGTTAATAGAAGGCAAGGCAATACAGCTGCACCCGCTTTCGTGTACCGCTTTCAATGCCGATTTCGACGGAGACCAGATGGCAGTCCATTTGCCGCTTGGAAATGCTGCAATTCTCGAGGCACAGCTGTTAATGCTTGGGTCGCACAATATTCTGAATCCTGCAAACGGCGCGCCGATTACCGTTCCCTCACAGGACATGGTGCTTGGATTATATTACATCACAAAGGCAAAAGAAGACGCCAAAGGTTCCGGCCTGATTTTCTACGGGCCTGAGGAAGCCATAATTGCATACAACGAAAGGGCTGTGGAATTGCATGCTGTCGTTAAAGTAATGATTAAAGTTACTCAGCAGGACGGCTCGGAAAAAGACGAATTGATAGAAACTACGGTAGGACGTATCATATTCAACCTCGTTGTTCCGAAAGAAGTAGGTTATATAAACGAGTTGCTTACCAAAAAATCGTTAAGAGATATTATAGGTACGGTGATGAAAACCACCGGAACTGCTACAACGGCAAAATTCCTCGACGATATAAAGGAATTGGGATACTCGATGGCGTTCAAAGGCGGACTGTCTTTCAATCTGGACGACGTTATCATCCCGACCGAAAAAGTCAAACTCGTGCAACAGGGTTATGCCGAAGTTGAAGAGGTTATGAATAACTACAACATGGGCTTTATAACCAACAACGAGCGTTATAACCAGATTATTGACATCTGGACACATACCAACGCGAAACTTACTCAGACATTAATGAAACAGCTGACATCCGACAATCAGGGATTCAATTCTGTGTTCATGATGCTTGACTCCGGCGCTCGAGGTTCGAAAGAACAGATCCGCCAGCTCTCGGGTATGCGCGGTCTTATGGCAAAACCCCAGAAATCCGGCTCTTCGGAAGCGCAAATCATTGAAAACCCGATCCTGTCGAACTTTAAAGAAGGATTGTCGGTGCTGGAATACTTTATCTCTACTCACGGTGCGCGTAAAGGTCTTGCCGATACGGCGCTGAAAACCGCCGATGCGGGATATCTGACTCGCCGTCTGGTGGATGTATCTCATGACGTGATCATCACCGAAGAAGACTGCGGAACTCTGAGAGGTCTGGTTGCCACAGCAATGAAAAATAACGAAGAGGAAGTACAGTCTCTCTACGACCGTATTCTGGGACGTACATCTGTAAATGACATATATCACCCGAACACCGGCGAACTGATTGTAGCTGCCGGCGAAGAAATTGACGAGGAGATTGCAACAGTCCTGCAGGATTCGCCCATAGAACAGGTTGAAATCCGTTCGGTGCTTACGTGCGAATCGAGGAAAGGCGTTTGCTCCAAATGTTACGGACGAAGTCTGGCTACCGGCTCGATGGTACAGAAAGGCGAAGCGGTGGGAGTTATTGCTGCCCAGTCAATCGGAGAACCCGGTACTCAGCTTACACTGCGTACTTTCCACGTGGGCGGTACGGCCTCGAATATCGCTTCGGATAACAAGGTCGTTGCGCGTTATGACGGTCGTTTGCAAATAGACGAACTTCGCGTAGTTGTCAGAAAAGACGATGACGACCGCGAGGTTGATGTGGTTATCGGACGTCTGGCCGAACTGCATATTATCGACCATAATACGGGAATATCACTGTATTCGCACAGTTTACCTTACGGTACAAATCTGTTCTTCAAAAACGGCGATTCGGTTAGCAAAGGTGATTTAATTTGCGAATGGGATCCCTATAATGCTTTAATTATTACGGAATTTTCCGGCAATGTGCAGTTTGGCAATCTTATCGAAAACATTACGTATCGTGAAGAAACAGACGAAACTACGGGTTATCGCGAAAAGGTAATCATCGAATCGCGCGACAAGTCTAAAAATCCGACGGTAAGCATTATGGATAACAACGGCGCCGAACTGAAACAGTATAATTTGCCTGTAGGCGCTCACCTTGTGGTTGTTGATGAGGGCGAAAGAGTCAAGACCGGACAGATACTGGTGAAAATACCCCGTGCCGTAGGCAAGACAGGCGATATCACCGGAGGTTTGCCGCGTGTAACCGAACTGTTTGAAGCCCGTAACCCGTCCAACCCGGCAGTTGTGTCGGAAATCGACGGCGAGGTCTTCCTTGGAAATGTAAAACGCGGTAACAGAGAGATAACTGTAAAGTCAAAAATGGGCGATACAAAGAAATATTTAGTTCCTCTTTCACGCCAGATACTTGTACAGGAAGGCGACTACGTACGCGCAGGTATTCCTCTCTCCGACGGAGCAATAACTCCTTTAGATATTCTCCAGATTCAGGGACCGACAAAGGTGCAGGAGTATATCGTGAACGAAATACAGGAGGTATACCGTCTTCAGGGTGTGAAAATCAATGATAAACATTTTGAAGTAATTGTACGCCAAATGATGCGCAAGGTTGAAATCATTGATCCGGGCGATACTAAATTCCTGCCCGAACAGCTGGTAGATAAATGGGTCTTCATGGAAGAGAACGACTCAATTTACGACAAAAAGGTTGTAGTCGATGCGGGCGATTCTGCAACTCTGAAACCCGGACAGATTATTTCGTCCCGTCGCCTGAACGACGAAAATTCTACCCTCAAACGCAGGGACAAGAATCCGGTAGTGGCACGCGCTACTATTCCTGCCACTTCGAATCAGGTTCTTCAGGGAATTACCCGGGCTGCATTGCAAATCAACAGTTTTCTGTCGGCGGCATCGTTTCAGGAAACGACAAAAGTGCTGAATGAAGCGGCTATCAGAGGAAAAGTCGATGCTCTCGAAGGTTTGAAAGAAAGCGTTATCTGCGGTCACCTGATACCGGCGGGAACAGGTTTGAAAGAATTTGACAAATTAATAGTCGCATCAATGGACGACTACAAAAAAATGATGGCAAAATCTATTTTGAATTGAACTTTTTCAAAGGTAAATAAAATAATTAGTTAAGCAAGGCTGCACTGAAAACAGTGCAGCCTTTGTGTTAGTACGCCCCCGCTTGGCATGGAAACCGCAATTGAAAGGATTTGATGACGCTTATTTTTTTACTACAAAGTACACAAAGATTTCACAAAGAACCTTCAAACATAGTATAAAACCTCATTTACACCTAATTTAAAATAACAAAACAACTTCAGTAACAATGATGGAACACACACCAACCTTTCATATAACTAAAATGTAAAGATCGCATAATTAGATTATTATGGCAGTATCAATTATTCCTTTTTTACCGAATATCCGTAAGTCCCGCATGTATCCCATGCCGTAAGCTAAAGCATAATGTCATCAATTTAAGAAAAAGGTTGCAGTTCACTGCATTCCGTTAGGAATGCATCGCTCGGTAGAAAAGATCCCCGACCCTGCGTTGCATTCCGTTAGGAATGCATCCATATCCATTTACGTAT
>JAISPE010000382.1 GCA_031275145.1 Prevotellaceae bacterium
CGAATAAAATTTTGGCGGGAAACTTGAATTATATAATAAATCATTATCTTTGCACGCGAATTTTAAAAAAACACGGTTATGGGAAAATATCTGGATCCGAAAAATGATTTGCCGTTCAAACGTATCTTTGGCGAACATCCCGAGCTGCTGAAAAGTTTTCTCAACGCACTTATGCCGTTTGAGAAAAATCAGTATATCAGAAGTCTGGAATATTTGTCGGCGGAACAGGTACCGGACAATCCGGCAAAGAAAGATTCCATTGTGGATGTCCGCTGCAAAGACAACAGAGGCAGACAGTTTATTGTGGAAATGCAGGTGTACTGGAATAATGCATTTTCGAACCGCATGGTCTTCAACGCCTCCAAGGCATACGTACGGCAACTCGACATCGGGGAAGACTATACTCTTCTTCAGCCGGTTTACGGTCTGGGTATCATCGACGATGTTTTTGACAGAAACACAGCGGAATTTTATCATCATTACAAAACAATCAACTGCAGAAACAATAATGAAGTAATCGAAGGTCTGGAATTTGTGATGATAGAACTGCCAAAATTTAAGCCATCAACCATGATGGAGAAAAAGATGGCCGTATTATGGCTGCGTTTTCTCAACGAAGTAGAAGACAACGTATATACACTGTCAGACGATCTTCTGAAAAACAGATATATCCGTCAGGCGGTAGAGCTGTGCGAAGCAGGAAGATTTTCGCCTGCAGAACTCGCTGCCTACGATCATTACTGGGATGTTATACGTACAAATACAGCTGTCAGAAAAACGGAGAGATCGGAAGGTTTGGCCGAGGGAATGGAAAAAGGTTTGGCTGAGGGAATGGAAAAAGGTAAAGATGAAAAACTTAAAGAGGTAGTTATTAACGGATATAAAAACGGTTTTTCTATAGAGCAGATACAGGTATACTCCAATCTCAGCAGAGAACAAATAGAAAAAATTCTTAATTCCAGCAAAGAGACATGAGGTTTGACCGATTTTATATTTTGCGGGAAGCGCTCTTTCGCAATCCAAACAGTTACAAAGATTTTAATATATAACAAAGTATAATGAAAAAAATTCTATTTTGCATATTTTTATGCGGATACGTCGCAGTCAATGCACAGGACAGTTCTGCCGGTTCGATTATCGAAAAGATAAGGCAGGCAAACGTGAATTGTACTTCTATCACAAGCGATTTCACTCAAATCAAACATCTGTCGTTTATGAACGAAGACGTCATTTCGAGCGGCAAGTTTTTCTACAGAAAATCCGACCGTCTTTTGATGCAGTACGGGCAGCCTGCCGGCGATTTGATGCTGATAAACAAAGACCATCTCGTGATGATAACGAACGGTAAATACAGCAAAGCCTCCGCAAAAATCAGTTCGAGAGCTCGGACAATGAAAAATATCCTTTCGTCGTGTTTGCAGGGCGATGCGTCTTTGATAGACGGGGTTACGCTCACAAGCGAAGAAACTGCCGACAGTTACGTCGTTACAGCGAAATTGAAGAAAAAGACAAAAAGCGGCGTCAATAAGGTCGTTTTGAACTACGACAAATCCGATATGACGCTCTCCGTCTTGCGCATGGAAGAAGCCGACGGAAGCTACACCGTTTACACGCTGGTCAATAAGGTATTGAATCAACCTATCGGCGACGGGGTATTCAAAGCGCCCGCAAGAAGATAGTTTGCCGTAACGGACTTTAATCCGGATATAAATGTAAAAGAACTGTTGCCGCAACAGGATAAGTTTTAAGGTTGTCTTAAAAAAAATCGACACTAATAATCACCTGACACAAGGCATATTGTGAATGTAATATATACTTAATATAAAAAATCGGAAATTTAATTTGCTTTATATTAAAAGGAAATTATTACCTTTGCGCCCTGAAAGCCCGGATGGCGGAATTGGTAGACGCGCTAGTTTCAGGGACTAGTATTCGCAAGAATGTGCAGGTTCGAGTCCTGTTCCGGGCACTTTGATACTCTAAAGCCCAGGTGGTGGAATTGGTAGACACACTACTTTGAGGGGGTAGCGCCGGGTTTCGGCATGCAAGTTCGACTCTTGTCCTGGGCACTTGAATCATAGCAAACAATGTAAACGGTATGGATGTTCCCGAACTCATAATAAACGATTCTTATCTCGAACCTTACGGACCTGTCATCAATGAACGTATAAAAAAAATCGCACTGAAAGAAAAAGATTTATGCGGTAATGCCTCTCTCGAAGATGTTGCCAACGGGCATTTGTATTACGGACTGCATAAATATCCGGACTGTTGGCTGTTCAGGGAGAAAGCCCCTTTTGCAGACGAGGTTTATTTCGCAGGCGATTTCTCGGAATGGAAGGCTGACGGCAAATACCGCATGACTAAAATCAATCAGTGGGACTGGGAATTGAAGATTCCTGCGGATGTCCTGAATCATGGCGATTTATATAAACTGATAATAAAATGGAACGGCGGAGAAGGCGAACGTATTCCGGCATATTGCCGGAGAGTTGTTCAAGACCCTGACACAAAAATATTTTCTGCACAGGTATGGGACCCTCCGGAAAAATACAAATGGAAACACAAACATCCCGAAACACCCGATTATCCGTTAATATACGAGGCTCATACAGGGATGTCGTCGGAAGAAGAAAAGGTAGCGACTTTCGAGGAATTTCGAAAAACCGTCTTGCCGGGGATCGCGGATGCGGGTTACAACATGATACAGCTGATGGCTATACAGGAACATCCGTACTATGGCTCGTTTGGTTATCAGGTATCCAATTTTTTTGCGCCGAGTTCGCGTTTCGGCAATCCAGACGAGCTTAAACGGCTGATAGACGAGGCTCACGGTTTGGGTATCGGGGTTATTATGGATATTGTACACTCTCACTCGGTGAACAATGAGCAGGAAGGATTGAGCCGTTTCGACGGAACAACCGACCTGTATTTTTATCCGGGAGAGAAAGGATACCATTCATTATGGAATTCACGCTGTTTCGATTACGGGAAAAATACGGTTCTGGCGTTTTTGTTATCCAACTGCAAATACTGGCTGGAAGAATTTAGATTCGACGGTTTCCGTTTCGACGGCGTAACAAGCATGATGTATTGGGATCACGGACTGGGACGTAATTTTACGGATTATTCCTGCTATTTTGACGGAAATCAGGATGAAAACGCGATAGCATATCTCGCTCTTGCCAATAAATTACTGCACAGGCTGAATCCCGGGATAATCACAATTGCCGAAGATGTCAGCGGGATGCCGGGATTAGCCGCTCCACAGGCCTGTGGCGGAATTGGTTTCGATTACAGAATGGCGATGGGCGTAGCCGATTTCTGGATAAAAACTATTGTCGAAAAACCCGACGAAGCCTGGGATGTCGGCGATATGTACTACGAACTGTGCCGTAAACGGAAAGACGAAAAAACAATAAGTTACGCCGAATCGCACGATCAGGCTATGGTTGGCGATAAAACCATAATATTCAGACTTGTCGACAGCGAAATGTACTATTCGATGAATGTATTTTGCGAAAACCTTATTGTCGACAGAGGAATCGCCCTGCACAAAATGATTCGTCTGGCAAGCATTGCGACGGCAGGTAACGGATACCTGAATTTTATGGGCAATGAATTCGGTCATCCCGAATGGATTGACTTTCCCCGCGAAGGTAACGGCTGGTCATATAAATACGCCCGCAGACAATGGTCGTTGAGAGACGATACTAATTTGAGATACCGTTTTCTGGCAGAATTTGACAAGGCGATGATTTTCCTTGCCCGACAGGAGATTTTTTTTGAATATGACCCGTTTGCATTATCCATAAATAACGAAGCGCAGGTGTTAATCTTCAAACGCGGGGATACAGTGTTTTTCTTCAATTTCAATCCGGTCGAATCGTTTACCGATTATGCAATCGACATAGATAAGGGAAAATACAAAATTATTCTAAACAGCGATTCTCCCCTCTTCAACGGATTCGACAGAGTAGACGAAAATTATCTGTATCCGACACATGCTTATTACAAACAGCATCTTCTGAAAGTCTATCTCCCTTCGCGAACAGCTTTTGTGATGAAAAAAGTGGAATAAACCCGATTTCTGACGGTGTCGGCATAAAATATTCAGGCACACTTTTTGATATGGATAATACATGATTAAAAAATAATAAAAACAATATATTATGAAACGTAAATTATTAGATATCTTAAAAGGCTTTCCGGCAGTAATATTAGCGACATTCTGCGTACCGTTGAATGCGCAAACGGAGTGGCCTCTGTCAATAGTTTTTGAAAACAGCAGGATACAAATCTTTAAACCTGAGACAGAAAGTTTCAATACGGATAAAATGTCTTTCAGATCGGCGCTCATGCTCTCCGAAGGCGATAACAATGTATTCGGCTCTATGTGGACAGATGCAAATCTGCAAATCAACAAGACAAACAGAACGGTAACAATCATCGCCGCAAATGTTAACGACTTGCGTTTCCCCGACGGATATGCTGCCGAAAAAGAAAGCGGACTGATAAAGACCATAGAGAAAAACCTCTACGGTGTCTCCATAAAAATGGATGATATTCTGGCCGATCTGGAAAATGCTCAAACCGAACAGTCAATGACCGGATCAATGAACAATGCCCCGCCTGTCATTCATTACACCACAACTCCGTCGATTTTAGTGACCATCGACGGCGAACCGCTTCTGCAACCCACAGATACGAAAGACGTGGAAATGATATCAAATTCCCCGTTCCTTATTCTGAAATACAAAAGTGTGTTCTATTTAAGTAACGGCTCACTGTGGTACGAATCCAGATCTCCGCTGTCGGAATGGACACCCAAAAGCGTTGTACCGAATGTAATAGCGCAGGTAGCCAGCTCGCTGAAATCGGATGACGGGAATGTTATGGAAGAAAATTCCTTTTATCCCGAAGTGATAGTCAGCACCGTTCCGGCGGAGCTGATTCAAACAGACGGAGCGCCAACATTTGCAGCAATACCGAACACGATGATGCTGTATATCACCAACACATCCGATCAGATAGTGATGGACATAAGAAGCCAGCAATATTTCGTCTTACTGTCCGGCAGATGGTATTCTTCGCCAAAACTTGACGGGACATGGAAATACACTGACTTCAACGATCTGCCTGCCGATTTCGCCAAAATCCCCGAAGGCTCGAATAAAGACCTGCTGCTGGCAAGCGTACCCAACACAAAGGCTTCGCAGGATGCTGTCAGGGAATCGCTTGTACCTCAGGCGGCAGTTGTCGACCGAGGCGCTGCAAAAACAGAAGTAGTTTACGACGGAGATCCGTATTTCGAAAATATCGAAGGTACAAATATGAAATATGCAGCCAACAGTTCGGGAACAGTGATTTATGAAAACAGGACATACTATGTTGTCGATAACGGAGTTTGGTTTGCCGGTTCAAGTCCGCGAGGTCCCTGGACTGTAAGCGACAGGCGGCCGGTTCAGATAAATATAATACCGCCCTCGTGTCCGGTTTACAATGTACGGTATGTTTATATCTATCATTCGACGCCCCAGGTGGTTTATGTTGGATATACGGGCGGTTACCTTTCGTCGTACTGCGCAGGCAGAGTGGTCGTTTACGGAACGGGTTGCCGGTATCGTCCGTGGAGAGGCAGATGCTACTATCCCCGCCCGTGTACCTGGGGATATGGCATGTCGTATAATCCGTGGCATGGATGGTCTGTGAATTTTGTTTACAGTTCGGGATGGTTCGGATACTCTTATCCTCATACTTATTATTCTTATTATCCGTACTATAACTATCGACCCGTATACAGATACCGCAGCGGCTGGTGGGGACCTCCGGTATATCGCCCGCCATACTGCGTACCTTATACCCATTATTACGGTAACTATCACGCACAAGTGCGAAGTTCAAGCAGATACAGCATCCGTACAAGTAACGTCAGAGTATCTACTCCTTCAAGAACAAACAATATATACGCGTACAATAGCGGCCGCGGAGGTGTACAGTCAACAAGATCAAGCATCCGAAGCAGCTCCGGCAGCAGACAGAATCTGACAAGAAGCTACAGCGCCCAGGCCAGACCGACAGCTACCCCGTCAAGAAGTTCAACCAGCTCTACCCGACCTTCGTCAAGTACGCCTTCAAGAAGTTCGAGCGGAACAGCAACAACAGCGAGACAGTCCGGCAGCAGCTTCTCAAATTCGACGCCTTCCAGAAGCTCGACGGCTACGACAAGACCGTCTTCAAGTACAGGAACGGGAACAAGGAATCCGTCTTCCGGAATGTCTTCAACAACGCCAAGCCGGTCGTCAGGTACTTCGACAACCACAACGCCAAGCCGGTCGTCGGGTACTTCGACAACAACCACGCCAAGCCGGTCGTCAGGTACTTCGACAAAAGCAACACAAAGCCGGTCGTCAGGAACTTCGACAACCACGACGCCAAGCCGGTCGTCGGGCAGTTCAAATTCATCATCCAGAAATAACAGTTCAAATAATTCATCGGCAGGAAGAAGATAGAGGTATTGAGATATGAGTAGAGGCGCCCAAATTTAACGTCTTTATGCAATGACGAAAGAATGGAAGGAAAATGACAGGGGCGAAAAATGATGGGGGCGAAAAATTTTTCGCCCCTACGAATTTGACGATGCCACGAATATGATTATTCGGAATATAATCCCAAAATGTCCATTAGCATAAAATGTTTGAACGGTATTTTCGCAAATTTGACAAATCGGCGTCATGCCGTATTTGGAGGAAGGAACAGTCTGTTTTCATCCCTAAATTACAATTTTTACAGAGAATATGAATTTGGAAGTTCGTGTTTCGTCAACAAAATTTAGCGATACAAATAATTGTTAATAACAGATTTATTAAAAAAACGAACATTAATACATTCGGCAAAGTTTTTTTTGATTATATTTGCATCCGTAAATTAAAAATTCGACGATATAAAAATAATTAAAAGTTTGAGACCAAAAGTATAATGCAACAGGATAAT
>JAISPE010000245.1 GCA_031275145.1 Prevotellaceae bacterium
TCTGCTTTTTTTGAGTTGTTGTCATAACTTACTAAGAATTTTAATTATTTATATTAATTTATTATTCTATTTTTCTTGCGCCGTCGCTTATCACGACATCATAAACTTTCGGGTCGATACTGAATTTCGCTTTGTAATCGGCGACTGTGCCGGAGATAAAAGCGTCGTATTTTGCATCTTCGACCAGATTGATGGTACATCCGCCAAAGCCTCCGCCCATGATACGCGAGCCTGTAACCCCGTATTTCTTTGCGCAGTCGTTGAGGAAATCCAGTTCTTCGCAGCTTACTTCGTACAGTTTGCTGAGACCTGTGTGAGTTTCGTACATCTTTTGTCCGACGGTTTTGTAATCGCCTTTCTCCAGAGCGGCACAGGCGTCGAGCAGGCGTTGAACTTCGCCGATAACGAACTCGGCGCGCATGTAATCTTCGGCGCTGACTTCGTCTTTTACCTCTTCGAGCATTTCGAAAGTCGCATCGCGCAGAAATTGCACGTATGGATGATGATGTTTCCGGATTGCGGCAACAACAGCCTCGCACGATTCGCGCCGGCGGTTGTAAGGATTGTTGACTAATTCGTGTTTAACGCAGGAATCAATCAGAACAAGTTTGTAACCGGCAGGATCAAAAGGCACAAACTCATAATTCAGCGAGCGGCAGTCCAAAGATAGCAACCTTCCTTTTTTTCCGAAGATAGAAATGAACTGGTCCATGATTCCGCATTTCACGCCCACGTAGTTATGTTCGGTAGCCTGTCCGATTAGCGCAAGATCGTATCTCTTTAAGCCCAGAGCATAGATATCGTTAAGAGCAAATGCAAAAGCGCTTTCGAGAGCTGCGGACGACGAAAGACCCGCGCCCAGAGGCACATCGCCGTAAAATGCGGCGTCGAATCCTTTGACCGTCTTGCCGCGCTTTTCGATTTCGCGGACTACACCGAAAATGTATTTTGCCCACGATTGAGCGGGCTTGTCGGCTTCGGTCATGCCAAATTCTGCCGTTTCGTTATAGTCCAGCGAAAATACGCGGACTTTGTCTGTTCCGTTGGCTTTTATTGCCAGAGTTATACCCTTGTCAATAGCGCCGGGTAACACAAAACCTCCGTTGTAATCGGTATGTTCGCCGATGAGGTTGATTCTGCCGGGCGAAGAATATATCGCGTCCGGCGTACCGTAATGTTGTTGAAAAACATCTTTTAACTGTTTTGTATCCATAATAATATACGTCTTTTACTTGTTTACTACTTCAAAGAAAATTACAATTCTGTGATCATACGTTTCCCCGGGTCTGAGGATACAGCTCGGAAAATCTTTCAGATTCGGCGAGTTGGGGCTGTATTGCGCTTCAAGACATAAAGCCTCTCTTTCGCCGTATTGCCTGCCTTTTTTACCCGGGCGGACACTCGTCAAGAAGTTTGCAGTGTACAGATGTACGGTGGGATACGTGCTGAACATCACCAGAGATCTTCTTGTTTTGACTTCGCAGACTGCGGCAACTAACTGCAGTTCGCCGTCATCGACGGTTTTCACGAGAAAACTTTCGTCATAGCCTTTGCCCATCGCGAGTTGAGGGTGGTCTTTGTCGATACCGACACCGATTAATGTATGATCCCTAAAATCGAACGGAGTACCTTCGACAGGAACTGTTTCGCCACTGACAATGCAACCCTCTTTCATCGGGAGGAATTTATCTGCCTTGATGTTCAGAATGTGATCCCAAATTTTGCCTTCACCTTTGAGATTGAAGTAGGCATGATTTGTCAGGTTGACCGGAGTAGGCTTGTCTGTTTCGGCTTTAAAGCTTATGGTCACACGATTGTAGTCGTCCCAGCAATAGCTGACACTTACTTTCAGTTCGCCCGGAAAACCCTGGTCGCCGTCGGGGCTGACGGTTGAGAATGTTACGCCGTCGGTTTCGATTTTGCTGTCCCACACTCTCTGGTTGAGACCTTCCGTACCTCCGTGAAGGCAGTTCGGGGCGACGTTGGGGGTGATGTTGTACTCCTTGCCGTCGATAACGAAACGGGCGTTTTCGATGCGGTTGGCAAACCGTCCTACGGTCGCGCCGATATAGCATGTATCGCTCAGATATCCGTCCAGGTCGGGAAATCCGAGGAGGACGTCGTCTTTCGTTCCGTTAATGTCGGGAACGATTGCGGAAACCCAGGTTGCGCCGTAGTTTGTAACGGCGATACTGTTTCCGTGACTGTTTGTTATGGTGAACAGCTCGACTTTTTTGCCTTTCGCTTCACCGAAATCAGTAACTTTTACTTCCATAAATTATCGGGATAAATATTGTTTTTAACAAGATTATTAATTTTCTCAATCACCGAAGGTTTGTCTTCCTTGTAGGTTACTCCAAACCATTGGGCATCGGTGTCAAGCACTTTGACGGTGGATATTTTTTCCTGTACAAGACTGTTCACCACCAGCGGGATAAAAAATTCCGATTTGAGTTCCTGTCCGTGTTCGTCGAGGAATTTTTTGAAATATGTTTCGGAATGCTGGAAATAATCGGGAGTAAAACCCCAAATGTTCATCGATACGGGCGTATTGTCTTCGATGAGATGCCATTCGCCGTCTGCATCGCGGTATTTGATTGCGCCGTCAAGCCGTTCGACATGCGTGCGTTCGACTACATTTGTGAGATATCCGTTTTCGTCGGTCTGGGAGACGCCCCGCGCCACTGCTCCGCTTTCCGACAGGGTGTTCTGTATGCGGAAGCCGACCATCGAATACTGATTTGTTTTTCCGGCAACGTTTTGCAGAAACCCGCTCATCACTTCAAAGGATGTACGTCCGTAAAAATCATCGGCATTGATAACGCAAAACGGCTCTTTGACAGCGTCCTTAGCCATCAGCACGGCATGATTTGTGCCCCACGGTTTTTCCCTTTCGGGATGCGGTCTGTATCCGTCCGGCAAATACGTTATTTCCTGATAAACAATCCCGACAGGGATTTTTTTTGAAAAACGGGCATCGGCAAACTCCCGAAAAGCATCGTCAAAACTGTGACGGATAACGAACACAACTTTGCCGAAACCGGCCTGTATGGCGTCGTAAACAGAGTATTCCATTATTGTTTCGCCCGAAGGACCGACTCCGTCCATTTGTTTAAGTCCTCCATATCTGCTGCCCAAACCGGCAGCAAGTACAAAAAGTGTAGGTTTCATCTGAAAAAATCTTTTAATAACACAACTTAATTATTCTATAATTTGCAAATTTACATATCATTATCATGATTTGAAATACTAATGTCAATCAGATAATCCGACAGCGAAGATAAGAATTTTATTTAGAATCTTACTTTTTTTGTTTTTTTGACAAAATTTCTTTTTTGACAGAACCATTAGCCGGGTGTACGACAAAATTTCCTTTTTTTGACAAAATTCCCCTTTTTTGACATAATTAACAAAATTTTCATAATTTACAAAGTCTGTTAATTTTGAAAATTGACTTCGTCGAACTATAGTTTCTGTTATTCCTCGCGCGGTCTATTTTTGTGAGTTGGATATGCGACCAGCCTGCCGGCATGCAGACGAAACAATCCGCGACGGGTCGTCATTGCGAGGAGCGTAGCGACGAAGCAATCCAGAAAGTCGTGTATTTCTGGATTGCTTCGTCGCTGCGCTCCTTACAATGACGCTTTTTGCAAGCGACATGTTAAGAGACCTTCGTATAACACCGAAGGTGTTAAATATGAATAACCCCGAGC
>JAISPE010000082.1 GCA_031275145.1 Prevotellaceae bacterium
GAAAATAACTTTATCATCATTCTAATCTTTTCTTTTTGACAGCAATCAATCAATACGGTCAAATTTTATAGTTCCGCAAAGGTAATGATTAATTACGAATTACGAATCAAATTCGGACACTCTGCAAATTCTGACCATAATTCGTAATTATACTTCCAGCGGTTTAAATTTGTGAGTTGGATATGCGACGAAGCAATCCGCGACGGGTCGTCATTGCGAATATTCATTATAAAGGCAAAAAAATTGCCCTTCCAAAACCTCATTTCCATCTAATTCAAAATAACAGAACAACCTAAGTCTTTCATATAACTAAACCGTAAAGATCGTAAATTAGAATATTAATTATAGCCGCAGATACCCATACCGTAAGCTTTAACTTACGGTATGGGTACATGCGGGACTTACTGTACGCGGCTGGAGAAAGTGAATTAACCTGTTTAATGGGGTACTCGGCAGCAAAGGAATTCATCTGTCATTCACCTCATTGATGAGATTCCCTTAACCTGACAATGGCAGGGATGCCGGAAAATAAATACATAATTGATACCTTTATTTTTTATTGAAGACTTTAATGATTTGTTTTATCATGTCTGTTGTTATTTCTGTAAAATCATTTATAATACAGTCTGTTTCGGTCAACCGTTCTTTTGGCAGAGAAGTTGCCAGCCCTGCGACTTTCATTCCAGCCGAGCGTGCCGCCGTTATTCCAGCCAAAGCGTCTTCGAACACCAGGCAGTTTTCGGGTTTTACGTTCAATAATTCAGCCGATTTCAGATATATATCCGGCGCAGGTTTTGCCCGCTGTACCATAGCGGCGACAACCACGATGTCGAAATATTTCCGTATCTGTAATCTGTCCAGCACAAAATCAATGTTTTCTATTGGCGCTGAAGAACCTACGGCAACGGGAATATCGTGATTCTTCAAGTCTTCAAGCAGTTCGACCAGACCGGTCACCGGCTTGATATGAGGCCCGTATATTTGGCGGTAATATGCTTCCTTTCCGGCGGCCAGGTCCCGGTGACGTTCCCTGCTTTCGTTCGGAAACAGTTCGGCCATAAGTTCTTCATTGCCTCTGCCGAACATTTCGGGGGCAAGCGTTATTCCGAATCGACTGAAATATTCGGCAAAAGCGCGTTCATGGAAACGGGCGTTATCGACTAAAACCCCGTCCATGTCAAAAATTACTGCAATCATATATCTTATTTGGATTTTTTTCCGAACACCGATATGTTAATGTATCGTTTCGGATTCTCTTTAATATCCGACAGTAAAGTATTAAGGCTGTTTAGGGAATTGACGGCGCTGTTGTATATCGATTCGTCGTAAATAAGTTTGCCGGCGTTTCCGTCGCCCGAATTTATTTTGTCGATAATGGTTTTAAATTCATTGACAACTGCTGCAAGCTGTATGGTTTTCAGCGAATCGCTAAATTCGGAGATATTATCTATGATATGACTGATATTTGCAGAGTTATTACGCAAATTCGACGTTATTGAGTCGATATTTTCCAGCGACGAAATAATGCTTTGTTTGTTCCTGTTCAAAGCCGCCGACAGCTGTGAAATGTTTTGCATTGTATGTTCCAGATATGCAATTCCTTTCGACAGGTTATCAATATTTTCATCTGAAAATAATCTGTTTATGCCCTGAAAAGTCGAATCGACATCTTTGATTGTTTTATTCAGATTGTTTTTTATCGACGGCAAATCTTCCATCAGGAGAGAAAAGGCGTCTTCTTCTTTTCCGGTTTTGATTATGGAATTTTCAGTCAGCATAACAGGCGAATCACCTATTTTTATTTTTATCGCCTTATTTCCCATAATATCCGAACTGTACAGACATGCTTCGGAATCGTCGGGAATACTGTAATTCGACTTGATTTGAAGTTCTACCCTGAACTTTTCGGTCTCCTGATCGAGCCGAATCTTGCTGACAGTCCCGACTTTCAATCCCTTTATAGAGACTTGCGCGGTTGTTTGCAATCCTTCGATGTCGTCGTAAACGGCATAAATTTTATGTATTTTGTCAAAAATATCTTTTCCTTTCAGAAAGTTTATCCCCCAAACCAGCGCTGCAAGTGTAACAGTGAAGTAAATACCTATTTTAATTTCTCGTGACAATTTCATTTTTTTACTTTCAACAATTAATAATTAAAGATGTGCAAACGTACAAAAAAATATATCAATCACAAATCGAATATTCTAAATATGATGATATTCATGTATGTAATGTTTTATTACTGAAATTTCCCGCCTGCGCGGGAATCCGTTTGAGTACCTTTTAGCCTGACAGTACCTTTTAGCCCGCATATAAAAATGTTTGTGTAAATTTGCAGCACGGAAATTGATTAAAATTAGATGGTTTCATGGTATTATATCCTTTAAAATTCAGGCAGATATATAAAGAGAGAGTATGGGGGGGCAACAAACTTTCGACAGTCCTCAACCGCAGTATAAAGACTACGGTTTCTATTGGCGAAAGCTGGGAACTGTCATCGGTAAGCGGCAATTTGTCGCTCGTGGCCAGCGGGTTTCTCAAGGGCAACAACATTCAGGAGTTAATCGAAACGTATATGGGCGATATTGTGGGCGACAAGGTTTACGAAACATTCGGGATAGAATTGCCTTTGCTGTTCAAACTGATCGATTCGGCAGACCGCCTGTCGGTACAGGTTCATCCCGATGACGAAGTCGCACTGAAACGGCACAACGCATACGGTAAAACGGAAATGTGGTATGTGATAGACGCTTCCGAAAATTCGCAGATATACGTCGGATTCAACAAAGATCTGGATATGGAAGAGTTCAGGACAAGAGTCCAAAACGGCAGTCTTACGGAAGTGATGAATGTCGAACAGGCAAAAAAGGGAGATGTGTTTTTCCTGCCTGCCGGTCGAATCCACGCAATTGGAAAGGACTTGCTGATTGCGGAAATCCAGCAGACATCGGACATTACCTATCGAATATACGACTGGGGACGGGAAAATCATCCGCTCACATCCCGCGAAATGCATCCGCATCTTGCCGAAGATGTCATTGATTACAGGCATCATGAATCATACAAAACCCGATATGTTGCAAAAGAGGATTCCGCCACGGAACTTGTAAGCTGTAAATATTTTACGACGAATCTACTGTCCTGTTCAAAAACGGCGGACAGAGATTATGCCGCCTTGGATTCGTTTGTTGTCTACATGTGTCCGGAAGGCGAAGCGAAACTCGTTTGCGATAACGGAAGCTCGGAGACAATCTCGACAGGCGAGACTGTCCTGATTCCGGCAGTCATCAATTCGGTGAGCATAATCCCCAAAAACAGTGTAAAACTGCTGGAAGCGTATATACCCTGATATGGATAACAGAACAGTTACAGTTGAGGGAATTGGCGCTGTTGAATACAGAAAATCAGCGAAAGCCAAATACGTACGGATTGCCGTACACAGGGAAAAAGGCGTCATTGTCTCTGTTCCTAAACGCATATCGTTCAGTGACGCCGAGAATTTTGTAATGTCGCGTTTGGAATGGATTGAAAAAACGTTACACAAATTAAATTCCATCACCCAAAAACAAAGAATATATGACGGAAAAGACGGGTTTTCAACCAAATTCAGAGTTATGAATCTCATTCCCGACAACAGGAAAAATATGCACCTGAAAATATCCGAAAAACAGTTCGACATATACTATCCCCGCGATACGGATATCGGGAATGAAGAAATACAGTCAATTATACGCAAATTTATCGAACATGTATGGAAAGTTGAAGCGCATGAATATTTACCCGAAAAGATGCAGTACTGGACAAACAGATATAATCTTAAATATCGAAGTTTGACCATCAAAAATACCCGTTCTTTCTGGGGCAAATGCGGCGCGGACAATTCGATTATCCTAAGTTTGCATTTGATGCATTTACCCGACCATCTGATTGATTATGTAATACTTCATGAACTCTGTCATACAGTACATAAAAATCATCAGCAGGAATTTTGGCAACTCCTTGATAAATATACGTCGGGAAAAGCGAAAGTTTTGGCGGGAGAGATGAGAAATCACAGTACAAGAATTTACTGATACACGGAAACCGGTGGAAAAAACGTTTGATATAGTTGTTGTTGGTGCGGGACCTGCGGGGCTTGTGGCAACTGTCGCGGCAGCCGGAAAGGGAGCAAAAGTCCTCCTTCTGGAAAAAATGGAAAAACCCGCCCGCAAATTGAGAATAACGGGTAAGGGTCGCTGTAATATCACAAATATCAAACCCGAAGATGATTTCCTGACAAACATATTCCCCGATTCCCGCTTTTTCAGGCCTGCGTTCAAAAACTTTTCGAATACGGATTTAGTGAAATATCTAAACTCGGCAGGTCTCAATACGGTCGAAGAGCGTGGCGGCAGAGTTTTTCCCGCATCTCAAAAATCATGGGACGTCGCCGATGTTCTGGTGAAAGAGGCTGAAAAAAAGGCAACTGTAATATGCCGGGCAAAAGTTTCCGGACTGTATACGGACCGGAACTCCGTAACGGGTTTATGTTATGAACATGATGGAAAACAGAAAAATATCTCTGCCCATGCGGTTATCCTCGCTACGGGAGGGCTGTCTTATCCTTTAACAGGCTCAACAGGCGACGGATACGAATTTGCCCGTCACGCGGGACACAGTATCGTTCCCTTGCGGCCTTCGCTTACAGGACTGGAACTGAATGATTATGAACCAATCAATGTTTCCCTCAAAAACATCGAACTGTCTCTCGCGGTCGATGGCGGCGTTGTGCAAAGGGAGTTCGGAGAAATGGAATTTACCGGATATGGAATCGGTGGCCCGACTGTTTTAAAAATCAGCAGAAACGCCGTAAACGCCGTTATAGCAAATAAAAAAGTCGCCGTACGGATAAATTTCAAGCCGGCCCTGAACCGGCAACAGCTGATAAACAGGATTGAACGGGAAATTTCCGCCATCCCGAACGGCTCTGTCCCTGATTTGTTGAGAAAACTGTTGCCTGCCCCGCTTGTTACTCCTTTTGTCAAAAAGATACAAATACCGGCAAACAAAAAAACGGCAAGTTTCAATCTTTCCGATATGGACAGAACTGTAAACGGCTTATTTTCTTTCCAGTATTATGTATCAGGATTCAGACCTTTCGAGGAAGCGATTGTGACGGCCGGAGGAGTCTGTTTGCGGGAAATAAACTCGAAAACAATGTGCTCCGTACTGCTCAAAAACCTTTTCTTTGCCGGCGAAATCATTGACCTTGACGCCAATACCGGAGGCTACAATCTGCAAATCGCTTTCTCTACCGGATATTTAGCCGGTCAACAGGCTGCAAAATATGTAAATACGGGTTATGAAAGATGAG
>JAISPE010000030.1 GCA_031275145.1 Prevotellaceae bacterium
TGAAGTTAATTTTTGACACATTTATTTACAGCATGTTAATAAAACAGTCATTATTTTTTACGGAAATATTTGGCTGAATAAAAAAAAGTACATACCTTTGCACCCGCAAAAAGAAAAAATGGCCGGTTCGTCTAGGGGTTAGGACGCAAGGTTTTCATCCTTGAAACAGGGGTTCGATTCCCCTACCAGCTACAAAAAAGAATATTTATAGAATAAAATTATTAGTTATGGCAAATCATAAATCTGCAAAGAAAAGAAGCCGGCAAAATAAAAGCCGCAATTTACATAACAGGTATTATGCTAAAACGACAAGAAACGCTGTTAAAGCATTGAGACATACCACTGACAAAGAGGCGGCGCTGAAATTGTTGCCAAAAGTTTCGTCCATGCTGGATAAACTTGCTAAAATCAATGTTATCCACAAGAACAAAGCTGCAAATCTGAAGAGCAGTCTTACTTTACACATCAATAAATTAGCATCTTAGTTTTTTTAAAGTTAATATATTTGAGGATGTTCGTCCGCTTGCGGAGGGACATTCTTTTTTTGTCCACAGACTGCACAGATACACCATAATCCCAAAATCAGATTTTCAGGGGTTTTATTATCCAAACTCAGTTACTATTGATGTTCGAACTTCTTCAAGTCCAGTCCTTTTATTGCCGCTTCGACTAATTCGGGCAAACGGTCGGGCGTACAGGCAAAACACGGAATGCCAAGTTTGCTTATTTCTTTGGCAAGATTGACATCGTAATCGGGTTTACCACTGTCCGACAGAGCTAACAGAGTTATAACTTTCAGCCCGTCTTCGCGCATTTCGGACAAACGTCTCAACAATCCCGATCGAACTCCGCCTTCGTAGAGGTCGGATATCAGTATAAACATTGTTTTGCGGGGATTTTCAATTAAAGTCTGGCAATAAGTCACTGATTTGTTTATATCAGTACCTCCGCCCAGCTGTATCCCGAACAGCATGTCCACAGGGTCGTTGCGGCAGAGTTCGGTGAGGTCGGTTATTTCGGTATCAAACGCTACCACATGAGTGTCAAGCGAAGGCATACTTGCAAATATTGAACCCATTACCGACGAATAAATTATTGAATCGCACATCGAGCCGCTCTGGTCTATGTCAAGAATAACCGTCCAGTCCTTTTGCCGTTGCGAACGTTCAAAGAAATAAAACTTTTCGGGAATCAAACGTTGTCCCTCCGAATCATAGTTCTTAAGATTGCGGTTTATTGTCCGTTTCCAGTCAATCGCAGAGAAATTACTTATCGGCGAATGGGCTTTTTTGTTAAGCGCTCCGGTGACAGCCTTCCGCAAATCCGTCTCCATGCGTTTCATGATTTCATCGACAACGCTGTTAACCAATTCTCTGGCTGTTTCTTTTGACTTTTCCGGTATCTGTCCTTTCAAAGCCATGAGAGTTCCTACCATAGAAAGATCAGGTTTGATGTTTTTAAGCATTTCCGGCTCTAACAACAGTTTCGTCAATCCTTTACGTTCAATTGCGTCCGACTGTATGACACTCACTACGTCCTGCGGGAAAAATGTGCGTATATCCGTCAGCCATTTTGCCAGATTCGGCATTGAACGTCCCTTGCCACCGCCGCCATGCTTTGATTTGTTCAGGCTGTTTGCGTTGCCTTCTCCGCTTTCGCCGGAATCGTATATGGCTGCCAGAGCAGCATCCATGACAGACTGCTCTTCCGTCAGTATAACATCGTTAAAAGACTTGGAATCACTGCCGAGTATCAGTCTCCATCGAGCTGTCTGTCTGTTCTGTATTTCACTTTCCATTTATCGGGATGCTGCTGTGCCGCCAAACAATAATCAGTTTAAACCTCTCTTTTCCAAAAGATATTTGACATCGGGCTCTGTCCCTCTGAATGTTTTGTACATCTCCATCGGGTCTTTTGTACCGCCGTTTTCGAGAATATTTTTGCGGAACGAAGTCGCAATATTTCTGTTGAAGATGTCCCCGCTTTCCTTGAAGGCCGCAAATGCATCGCTGTCCAGAACTTCCGCCCAGATGTAACTGTAATATCCGGCAGAATAACCGCCCGAAAAGATGTGCTGGAAATATGTCGTCCTGTAACGGGAGGCAATCTGGGGAATCAAACCGATTGCGTCCATTTTCGCTTTTTCAAATTCGTCGGTGTTTACCGGCTTTTTATCCGTAAGTATGTGATATTCCATGTCGAGTATGGACGCTGCCAGATATTCGACCGTAGCAAAACCCTGATTGAATTTTGATGCGTCTGTCATTTTCCCGACTAACCCGTCCGGAATTATCTCTCCTGTTTTATAGTGTGTTGCATAGAGGCTCAACATTTCTTTTTCAAATGCCCAGTTTTCCATTATCTGCGAGGGCAATTCGACAAAATCGCGGGGTACGGACGTTCCCGACAGACTGTAATACTGCGTATTCGCAAGTAATCCGTGCAATGCGTGACCAAATTCGTGGAAAAACGTTTCGACCTCGTCGGTGGTCAAAAGCGCCGGAGTATCGCCCGATGGGCGGGTGAAGTTGCAGACGATAGAAATAAGCGGAGGTGTGCGTTTACCGTCTTTTTTCGACGTTTTTCTGTACGAAGTCATCCATGCGCCGCTGCGTTTCGATTCTCTCGGATGAAAATCCATAAACAGCAATCCCAGATGAGAGCCGTCACCGTCTTTGACTTCAAACGCTATGACTTCGGGATGATATAAGGGAACATTTTTCACTTCCTCGAAAGTCAGGCCGTACAGTTTGTTGCACAAGGTGAAAATTCCTTGACGGACATTTTCAAGCCGAAAATACGGACGTAAAGTTTCCGCATCCAGACTGTATTTTTCCTGACGCACTTTTTCCGCATAATATTGCCAGTCCCAAGCCTCAAGTTTTTGACCTTTTTTCTCCTTATCGATCAACTGTTGCATCTGGACGGCTTCGTTTTTGGCGACTTTGAGTGCAGGCGTCCATAATTCCGCAAGAAATTTATTGACCGCTTCAGGAGTCTTTGCCATGGTTTCTTCCAGAATGTAGGAGGCATGATTGGGATATCCGAGCAGGTTTGCCTTTTCCGCTCTCAACGATGCAATTTCGGCAGCTATTTTATTGTTGTCCAATTCATCGCCGTTGTCGCACTTGTTGATATAGGCTTTGTAAATGATTTCGCGCAAATTTCTGTTATCTGCATATTGAAGGAAAGGTAAAGCGCTTGGGTTATGCAATGTGAAACGCCATTTCCCCTGCAAACCTTTCGATTGTGCAGATGCTTCGGCAGCGGCTATCGAAGAGGCCGGCAGTCCGCTTAAATCGGCTTTGTTGTCGATAATCAGCTCGAACCTGTTGTTTTCGGCAAGCAGATTCTGTCCGAAATTAACGGTCAAAACCGATAAGCGCTCGTTTATTTCTCTCAAACGCATCTGTTTGTCTGGCTCAAGATTGATTCCGCTACGGATAAATGCCTTGTATGTCTTTTCCAACAGTTTCGACTGTTCTTCATTTAATTTGAACGAGGCTTGTTTGTCGAATACGGTTTTTACTCTGGCAAACAGTTCTTTGTTCATGTAAATGTCATCCCCGTGTTTGGAGAGCAGCGGGGATATTTTTTTATTGATATCCTCTAACTCCCTGTTTGTATTCGCCGAAGTCAGACAGAAAAACACAGTACTCACTCTGTTTAACAACTCTTTGCTGTTTTCGAGGGCTTCGACGGTATTAACGAAAGACGGCTTCGCATTCTGGCTTACTATTTTCTCAATATTTGCCATCTGATTAGCCATTCCGGCTTCAAACGCCGGCAGATAGTGTTCCGTTTTGATGGATTCAAACGGCGGAACGTTGAACGGAGTGTTATACCCGTTAAAAAAAGGATTGTCTCCAACAGGCCATGCCACCTGTTCGGGCGCTTTGTCGGCAGTGTCGCAACTCAGCATTATCATACTTGATAAAATCATTGGAAATAAATATTTTAATTTCATATTCGTGTATTTTTTATTAAACTTTCTGCATACAAATGTACTGACTAATATCGAATCTGCAAAAAATATGATGTAATAACAAAATAAACAATAAAATATACGAAAACATACAATGCAAGGCCTAAAAATATTTTTACGTTCAAGTTTCCAGAGGCAGGCGTTCAATTGAAATGAGGTATATAAAAAAAACAACACCCTGTCTAAAAAAGAAAGGGTGCTGATATAGGGTGGCGGCGACCTGCTCTTCCGCTTGCGCAGTACCATCGGCGCTGATGAGCTTAACTTCTCTGTTCGGAATGGGAAGAGGTGACTTCATCGCTGTTACCGCCGTAAAAGGTTTTGACTTTGGAGCGTTCAATAAATAAAGGTATTAATTATTATTGATTTATTTTCCGGCATCTCATCAATGGCCTGCCTGACGGCAGTCAGGGCAAAGAGCATCCCTAACGGGATGCCATAATTGATACCTTTATTTATTGAAGACTCCTTTGAATGGATGACAGAGTTGAGAAGAGATGCCGTGTTGAGAAATATTTCGGGTTATTAGTACTGCTCGGCTTTGTCATCTCTGACTTTACACCTTCGCTCGGCGCAGTCTCCAGACTACGTCGGGTTAAAAGCAAAGCTCCTGCTTTGTTGCAAGTCGGAGACTTGCTTTTAGCTGCGACGTAGCGAAGACGCTACGCCGAGCGAAGATAACAAGTGAAAAATTTTAGGGCGAAAAATTTTGGGGCGAAAAATTTTTCGCCCCTACATGGATACCCCCCAAACAATCCGAAAACCTCGCCGAACAGGCATATTCATGGCGTCGTCAATTCGTAGGGGCGAAAAATTTTTCGCCCCCATTATTTTTCGCCGCGCAAAAAACCTCATTTACACCTAATTTTCCAAACAAAACAACCTCGGCAAAATTTTCTCACGTGCGCGGCAAAACTTCTTATGTGCGCAGCAAAAACTTCCCGGATATGCAGTATAAAATAACAGATAAAAATATTATTAATAACAGTCCTTGCGGACACAAAAAATATTAGGAAAAATGAAATATAAATTGATTTGGCGGGAAAACCCGCGTGACCGCAGTCAGAAAAAACTTTATGCGACACCGGTCAATGACGGAACGGTAACCGAAAGCGATTTGAAGAAGGAGATTGTCGCTCTTTCTTTGCTCTCCAAGGGAGACGTTTCCAATGTTATCGAATGTGTTATAGATGTTGTCCCGAAGTATCTGCTTATGGGAAAGAGCGTCAAGCTCGGCGACATCGAAACTTTGCGCATGTCTTTAAGCAGTAAGGGTGTAGACAGCAGAGAGGAGTTCAACGCAGGAATGATTAACGGCGAGAGAATCATTTTCACGCGAGCTGAAAAAGCAGCTGAACGACATTCATTTTGAATTTGACAGCAGCAGCAGTAAGGAATGACCTCTCCCCTAACCCCTCCCCACGGGAGGGAAATAGCGGAACAGGAAAGTAAAAGTCGTATTATTAACAGTTTCTCCCTATCTCACAGAATCTGTGGGAGTCCGATCCCCTCCCCTGTGGGGAGGGGGAGAGGGGAGATGTCCCGGAAGAGGTAAAGAGATCCTATCGTATACTCTTTACCTAAATATCTTCTATGTAATACCAATTCCATTTTTTTATATTATT
>JAISPE010000092.1 GCA_031275145.1 Prevotellaceae bacterium
TGGCCGTAATTGACTGCGTTGAATTAAAAATCCCGCAATTTTTAATTTTTAATTAAAATAGAAACGTGTATCTTTGCGCGAAGTTTTTAATTGTAACAAAGTGGAAACGGTATTTGAAAAAAAGAACATTCAGGAAACCTGCCGTTACCTGAAAAAATACGGCGATAAAAGTTTATGATAAATAACAGACAAATTGATTTCAAAACAGTTGAATGGGAAGATATTTATGCCTCGGCGCGTCTGAGCGGATTCTGCCCCGAAAAGGCCGCAGCCGAATATCATGCGATGATTCAGTTAAACAGTACGCATTTAAAGGCGGAACAGCAATTCCGTAATATCGAAACGGCAATTGACAGGATTAAAAATTCTCTCGGCGGAAACGTACACTGCATATTCAAACGTTATTTTGTGAGCGACGCTGCGAATCAGGGGTGTTTTTTACCCGGAACAGACGGTAACATTGCGGTATCCATTGTCGAACAGCCTCCGCTGAACGGCAGTAAAGTGGCCGTCTGGGCGTATTTTGTTTCGGACTGCAAGGTGTGTAAGGATGAAAATTCCGGCACATATATAGCCGCGCGTTCCGCATACAGACATTTGTACAGTGTGCAGCTGCATACGCCGCTAACCGACGGGAAAGCAGAAACACATGCGGTATTCAGGAATTATGCAGACAGTCTGGCCATGCACAACTGTACACTGAAAGACAACTGTATCCGGACATGGATATATGTGCAGGGCGTTGATATCCACTATGCGGACATGGCGGCCGAGCGCAGAAGGTTTTTCGGGAATGAAGGTCTGACTCCTGCAACGCATTTCATTGCAAGTACGGGTATCGAAGGGCGTTATATCAATCCCAAATCGCTGATATTGATGGACGCATACGCTATCGAAGGCATCAAGCCCGCACAGGTGAAATATTTGCAGGCGACGGCGCATCTGAATCCGACCAGCGAATACGGCGTCACTTTCGAGCGGGCGACGAGTGTGGATTATGGCGACCGGCGACATGTATTTGTGTCCGGTACAGCGAGTATAAACAGTAAGGGGGAGATTGTGCATCCCTCCGACGTCATCAAGCAGACCGCACGCACATTCGAAAACATATCGGCTTTGCTGCAACAGGCGGAGACACAAACGGGCGATGTGATGCAGATGACTGTTTATTTGCGCGATATTGCCGATTATGCGGTTGTATCCGAATATCTTTCGACGCATTACACATCGACGCCATACGTGCTTGTACTTGCGTCTGTCTGCCGTCCGGGCTGGCTTGTCGAAGTCGAATGTATGGCGGTAAAAACAGCGGAAAACAGTGAGTTCGACAAATTTTAAACCGCAATATCCTGATGATTGAATTATTGAAGAAACTGATTGCCACACCCTCGTTTTCGGGCGAAGAGGCAGGTTCTGCCGGTTTGATATACGGTTTTCTGCATACACGCGGGATAGTCGCGCACAGGTTTTTGAACAATGTGTGGGCAACAAACAAATACTATTCACCAGGAAAACCTGTATTGCTGCTAAATTCGCACCACGATACGGTCAAACCTTCTCCCGCATATTCCATAAATCCTTTTGAGCCGAAAATAGAGAACGGAAAGCTTTACGGATTAGGCAGTAACGATGCGGGAGGCTCTGTCGTTTCCCTGTTGTCGGCGTTCTGCGATTTGTACGGAAAACAGTTGCCGTACAACCTCGTCATAGCTGTGACCGCAGAGGAAGAAGCGATATGCAGGAACGGAATATCGGCGCTCTGGCCGCATCTGGGGAAGATAGATTTTGCACTCGTCGGCGAGCCGACCCGGATGCAGGCCGCAATTGCCGAGCGGGGACTGATTGTTCTCGATTGCGTTGCGGAAGGCGTACCGGGGCATGCTGCGCGCGACGGGGGTAAAAATGCCCTGTACGAAGCAATCGACGACATTCTGTGGTTTAAAAACTACCGTTTTCCGAAAGTGTCGAAACTTGCGGGCGAGGTGAAAATGACGGTAACGGTCATACATTCGGGAACTCAGCATAATGTTATCCCCTCGAAATGCGAATTTGTCGCGGACATCCGTTCTACGGACTGTTACAGCAATGAGGAGATTGTGGAGATTATAAAATCGCACGTGAAATCCCGCGTTACACCGAGGTCGCTGCATCTGAAAGCCTCCGCCATTTCCGAAGATCATATCCTTGTGAAAACGGTAAAAAGCATGGGTATACCCTGTTATATTTCCCCGACAACCTCGGATATTTCGCGCATCGACGTTCCCGCAATAAAAATCGGACCCGGGGACTCGGTCCGCTCGCATACTGCCGACGAATTTATCCATATCGAAGAAATAGAAACAGCGGTGAAAACATACGGCGAAATTCTTGAAAAACTCGCAGATATGATGAGTATCGAAGAAATCACGAAAGAGAAGGTACTGTTATAACTTTACAAAATAAAATATTTATGCAAAACAGGGAAAACGAAAGTGTTAAATCAAAAATTCGACTGCTGCCGAACGGTCCCGGGATATACCAGTTTTTCGACATATCGGGGACAATAATATATGTCGGCAAGGCGAAAAATTTGCGGAAACGGGTTTCGTCATATTTTCTTGCGAAAGCCGACAATAATATGAAATTAAAGGTAATGGTAAAGAAAATCGCAGATATCCGGCATATCATTACCCAAAGCGAATCGGATGCTCTTCTTCTGGAGAACAATATGATAAAAAAACATCAGCCGAGATATAACGTGCTTCTTAAAGATGATAAAACGTATCCGTGGATTTGTGTAACCGACGAACATTTTCCAAGAATATTCCTTACCCGCAAGAAATCAAAAAGCACATCAAAATATTTTGGTCCGTATACTTCGGTTGCTACGGTTAAAATGCTGCTTGACCTGATAAAACACATATATCCGCTGCGCGACTGCCGGCTGAATCTGTCGCCCGAATCGATTGCACATAACAGACATTCCGTATGTCTTGAATATCATATCGGAAACTGTAAAGGACCGTGCACAGGCCGGCAGCCGGAAGACGAATACATGGAATCGATTGCACAGGCCATCAACATAATCAAAGGAAATACGGGAGAAGTGATTAAAGCGCTGACGCTAAAAATGAATAAAGCGGCGAAAGACTGGAATTTCGAGGAAGCGCAGTCGGTGAAAGAAAAACTTCAGCAGCTGGAAAATTATCAGTCAAGATCGGTGATTATTAACCCGACGATTAACGATATCGATGTGTTTTCGCTTATCTGCGATAAAAATGTGGCGTATTCGAATTTCATGAGAGTTGTGAACGGCTCGGTGGTGCAGGTACATACTCTGGAACTGAAGCTGGGGATAGAGGAAGAAAGAGAAGCGCTGCTGAGTATGGTGATAGCGGAAATGACACAGCGCCTCGAGTTTCTTTCATACGAACTCATAGTGCCGTTCAAACCCGATATTATGCTCAACAACAAAATATACACGGTGCCGTCGAAAGGTGATAAACTTGCACTTTTGAGACTTTCCGAGAAAAATGTCAAGGCATACCGTATGGAAAAGCTGAAACATCTGGAAAAAGTCGATCCCGAAAAACATATCAACAGGATTCTGAATGTGATAAAGTCGGATTTGTGTTTGCCGAAACTGCCGCGCCGGATAGAGTGTTTTGACAATTCCAACATTCAAGGCTCCAATCCCGTCGCCGCCTGCGTGGTGTTCATTAATGCCAAACCCGCAAAAAAGGAATACCGGCATTTTAATGTGAAAACCGTTGAAGGTCCGGACGATTTCGCCTCGATGCAGGAAATCGTATACCGCCGCTACCTCAGAGTTCTGAACGAGAAAACACCGCTGCCGCAGCTGATTGTTATCGACGGCGGCAAGGGACAGCTGAGCGCTGCCGTACGGAGTCTCAAAAGACTGAAACTGTTCGGTAAAATACCCGTACTCGGACTGGCAAAACGTCTGGAAGAAATATATTTCCCCGATGACAATATCCCCCTGCATCTCAACAAAAATTCCGAGACACTGAAAGTCCTGATGCAAATCAGAGACGAGGCTCACCGTTTCGGCATAACATTCCACAGAGATAAAAGAAGTTCCGCCTTCATTACTTCGGAACTGGAAGGAATAAAGGGCATAGGAAAAGCCACAGCAAAAAAACTGATGACAAAGTTCAAGACCGTTTCCGCAATAAAAAAGGCTTCGATGGAAGAACTTTCGGCTGTTACGGGGAAACATCTGGCAGACCTTGTTTACCGTCATTTCAATATAAAAACTGAGGTTTGATGTTTTTTTGTACTTTTGAGCCGCTTTTGTATCAATAAAATTAAAATTATACGATAATGGTAAACGAAGCTTTAATAGACTCTTTAGCGCTGCATGCGGTCGGAAACAGGATAAATGACGAAGGTCTGACGCTCTCCAAATCGGCTTTGAACATTGACGACGAAATCGTGTCCCTGCTTTCCCCGTTTTTTATAACCCCGTTCAAAACAGACCGGTATTTCAATTTGCATCATCCCGACGGTTTCGAAAACAGCGAAATCTTCAAGGCTGTTGCCTCGATATTCGACAATCCCGAAAATCTGTACGAATCGTCGGTGAAACTTGCCGAACTGCTTTTCGATATAACTGACAGCGCAAAGATAAGGGGAGGAGAATTTTATGTAGCCTATTTCAGCGAATGTACCGTTGACGGCGAGGAAACAGAGGCCGTCGGACTGTACAAGTCGGAAAACAGAGAAACGTTTTTGAAGATATATCCCACTTCGGACAGTTTTATTCTGGAAAAGGAAGAGGGGATAAGTCTGAGGAAAATAGACAAGGGCTGCATGATATTCAATACGGAGAGGGATAAGGGTTTTCTGGTCGCCGTTGCCGACAGTATCCGCAGCGGAGACGAAAAATACTGGCACGAAGATTTTCTGAATATCCGGCCTTTCGAAAATAACTACACGAAAACACAGTCCGTAATGAAGACGTGTAAAGATTTTGTGTCGGAAAAACTTCCGGAAGAATTTGACGTCAGCAAAGCCGACCAGATTGATATCCTGAACAGAAGTATGAACTATTTCAAGTCGCACGAGGTCTTCGACAAACCGGAGTTCGAAAAGGAAGTGTTCCGGCAACCCGAGGTCATAGAATCGTTCAGAGAGTTTGACAGCTCCGAGATCCCTATGGATATGACATTCGAAATCGCCCCCGACGCAGTAAAAAAACAGTCGAAAATCTTCAAAAGCGTTCTGAAACTTGATAAAAATTTCCACATATACATACATGGCGACCGCTCAATGATCGAACATGGCGAAGAAAACGGGAAAAAATATTACAAAATCTTTTACGAACAGGAAAGCTGAATGTTATTGCTTTTACCGCAAAGTGTAACCGTTTTTCACGGACGAACGGACGCCGCGCAGGGCGGGAGACATTCAAGTATTACTTGAACGGGCGCCGCGCACTGCGGGTTAAAAGCGAAGACGCTACGCCGAGCGCAGGGCGTCATTGCGAATACCCGTTTCGTACCGCAACTGAAAGCGTAATGACGCTTGTCGGAAGAATTAGCGATGAATCAACGACGAAGCAATCCACGATCCATTGTCATTGGAGCGTTCAATAAATAAAGGTATTAATTATTGATTTATTTTCCGGCATCTCATCAATAGCCTGCCTGACGGCAGTCATGGCAAAGAGCATCCCGTTAGGGATGCATCGCTCGGTAGAAAACACATACCGTCCTGTTTTGCATCCCATTAGGGATGCATCCCTAACGGGATGCAGGATAGGATATATTGACTGTTCTACCGAGCGATGCATCCCTAACGGGATGCCATAATTGATACCTTTATTATTGAAGACTCCATTATGTCTTTTTTTCCTGTCAAAAAAGCGTTATATCGTTCCCAAAAATGAATCCACAAAAAAAACTTTTCTATATCGAACTATATTGCATTTTTTTTAAAGCAGGAATATCAATGTATTACAGAGACGTCCAAAAAACTTTTCTATATGGAGCTATATTTTACCGTTTTTACTTGACAGTTATTTGACAAACAATATATATTTGTGCCGTTAAAATGAAAATTGATATATAAAGATTATAAAGATTAAAAGATTATGAATAGAAAATTATCATTTGCAATTGTAACAGGGAGCATAGTTATTGCCGGCGCTACCCTGAACATACGATTAAATACTCAAGTTGACAATCCTTCCGTTTCTTTGAAGCATATTGAGGCTATGACGTATGAATATTCTTATGTGGATGAAGAGGATGAAATTGACTTGCACGGTTCGGTGTACTGGATGCCTGTCAAATCTTATTCCTCTACCCCGTTTAGGGCGACTAAGTATTCTTCACATATCACAGTGTATTATCTGGTCAATTTGAGTAACATCACCGTACAGATTGTGAAAGCATCGGGACAGACTGTATATTCAAACACTGTAAACCCTATTGCGGGAGGACAGTTAAATATCAGTCTTGCCAGTTTGCC
>JAISPE010000071.1 GCA_031275145.1 Prevotellaceae bacterium
CGTCGAATTAACATTGCGATCCCATTTGTTCCAGCCTGTCCTGACCGGAAAGAAATATTTTTTATTTTTCTTTTATTACAGCTTGTTGCAAGGCTTGTTCTTTTGCGCTGTCCCAATAATTACAATCCAGTTCAAAAAACGTGGAAGTATATGGAACAGTCAGGTTACTTTTCAATATCACCACATTAAATTTCCGGCTAACTTCGTCAAGGCGGTTAATCAGTTCTTCGTGCGGGATGAAAGTTCGGCGGTCGCCGAAAAGCGTTTTCATCTGTCCGCGCAAAGCGTCGATTCCCGCAGCATCCTTTTCGTTGAGATACAGCAATTCCCTGTCCTGGTAAATTGCCGCTTTGATGTGAGGCGCTTCTTCGATTTCTTTGTAAACAAAATTAAGTACATCCATGTAGGCTTCACCGGTATATACGGTTTTTATCCCCGCCTGTGTTTGCAGAGGATAAGCCATATCCGTTATCACGATCCAGTTTCTGTGTCCCAGTAAAGAGATATCCGTTTTCAACCCGTCTTTCCACGACGGCGCCGGCAGTGTGACTGTTTTATATTCCGTTTCCGAGGTTTTGAATCCGATACAGGACACAGAATAAAAGCATAACATTCCAGATATTAAAAAATTAAAAAATCTGTTCATCGTTTTTGAATATTAATTATTTACGTTTTATGTCAAAAAGACAGTAAAAAGTCGTAAACCGTTAATTGCATTCTGTACGACTGCGATTCGCGATTTACGACTCATGATGTTTAAAATTTAAAATTTATTGTTTACTTCGTTTTTTTTTCGGCTTCCTGGGCTTCTTTTGAAGGTCTTCCGGGTTTTGGCGCTACGCCTTCATGATAATCCGGCAATGCGCCCAGTTCGTATTTTTCGGGACCGTAGCGGAGTTGCGAAGCCATGATGTCATCCCAGGTAATTGCTTTTCCTGTGTATGCGGCTTCACGTCCGAGAATGGCAACCTGAGTAGAGTATGCCAAATCTTCCGCCTGATTGATTTTACCGTTTTTACGGATAGATTCCACGAGATGAATATGTTCCTGTTCGTAGGGTCCCTTTACCGGTTTAGTCTGATAATCGTACGACCATACAGTATTTCCCGCATAGTCTTCGATATGGATAGTGTTGTTATCATTCAGGATAGCAGCGCCTTTAGTTCCATATACCCGTTCGCCGATATTACTGTCGCAGCCGTCAATCTGACGTGCGGTGGTCAACATCCTTTTATTATTGTTATAATAATAATCGACGCTGAAAAAGTCGAAAATATCGCCCGTATACCGCTGAGCGCGACCGCCGAAACCGACTGCGCGTACGGGGCGTTCGCCCATAAACCAGGTAACGATATCGATATTGTGAATAGCCTGGTCCAGAATATGGTCTCCGCTCAGCCATTTAATGTTAAACCAGTTGCGGATGTTATATTCCATATCGCTCCATTCGGAACGCTTCGGTTTGTTCCACCATGCGCCCTGATTCCAGTGTGCCGACGCGGAAACGATGTCGCCAATCATGCCGTTTTTCACCTGAACGTATGCTTCCCAGTAATCGCGGCGATGCCGGCGCTGATTTCCGGTAATCACAGTTAATCCTTTGGAGCTGGCTACCTTGGCTGCTGCTATTACAGTACGTATACCTGTTGGATCTACGGCGCAGGGTTTTTCCATAAAGATATGTTTTCCTGCTTCTACGGCCGCCTTAAACTGTTCGGGGCGGAAATGGGTAGGCGTACACAATAATACAACGTCAATCTCGGGCATTGCCAGAACTTTCCTGTATGCGTCGAAACCCAAAAAACGGTTTGCTTCAGGCACATCGTTACTGTGTTTTTCCTTAAGGATTTGCAGACAGCGTTCCATTCTGTCGGGAAAGATGTCGGCGAGAGCAATAATCGAAACGTTCGGTCCCGATTTCAAAAACTGGGTTGCGGCGCCCGTGCCTCTGTCTCCGCAACCGACCAGAGCCGCCTTTAACGGTTTCCCGTCGGGGGCTATGTCCACAAAAGAATACATCCCCAATTCTTCCGGAGTGTACACTTTTGATTTTGCGGAAGATTTCGCGTCACCGCACGAGGACATTACTGCGGAAGATATTCCCACCGTTGTCCCTGCCCCTATCAGGGCTGCATTTGTCAAAAAATCTCTTCTTTTCATGAATTATTCTTTATTAAAATTAAACTTAAATTGTAAAATTCGAATTTTTACGGGCGCAAATATACGAATATTATTCATTCCGGATAATTTTATTTTGAATTTTTTTTATTTATTTTGTATACTGCTAACATACAATGATTATAAAAAGGAGAGAAATTAATAGAATATACCGCTTTTTGGGGACATAATTAACAAAATTTGCAAAATTAACAGACTTTTGCATAAAACTGTTTTCCGGCTCTTCCCCCGTCTCTTCGTCATTGCGAATAACCGGTTTGATGACGCTTATTTTTTACCACAAAGGCACAAAGGTTTCACAAAGAACTGCCGTGCGTCAGCCCTTTGTGCTCTTTGGTGCGCCACGAGGCGTGCGTATATATTAATAATTAAATGTCTATTTGTATGCAATTTACAAACATCCAAATTTGTCGTTCGGGATGAACTCGCAGCTACGTTGAAAGGAAGAGATTCCCCGGACGAAGCCCGTCAGGATGTGTTCAGCGAGCTGTAGCAGTCAAGCCCCGTTACACTATTGACAGTGGCCAGCCTGTCAAAGGAGGTGAAGCCTGCCATCCTGCAAGGAAGAGATAGAAGCGAATGAAAAAGTTGACCGTCCGCCAACGACAGCACTTGCAGGGACTATTCGGGGTAAAATGCTATTGCGCGCTGGACAAAGGCAGCGCATGAACGTGGGATACCCTAACGCACCGTACCGTCCGTACGGTGGCGCGGGAGTCGGATATGCTCATAGTAGTGTCAGATGCACGGAAAGGTAAAAGCGTGCGTAGCGAAGGAGCATTAGTGTATTACAGAAAGGAATGAATAAATGAAGACAGAATTGAACATATATCAGAAGAGAGTCGAAGGGATGACGTATCTCGACAAACGGATGCTGAATCACCGTGACAGGACACATTTATTACAGGCCAATCTAAACCGGAAAGCCAAAGAAGAAAAGGGCTATGTGTTTTATGTGCTGTATGACAAAGTATTTCTTCCCTACATATTACGGTATGCGTGGGATGAAGTGCGTAAAAACGGAGGCAGCGCCGGAGTTGACGGCGAAACGGTACAGGATGTATCCGGCGGAGACGTCGATGCCTATCTTGATGCGCTGTCTGAAGATCTTCGCAGACAGACGTACAAACCGTCTGCCGTGAAGCGAGTATGGATACCCAAAAGTAACGGAGAAAAAAGACCGTTAGGCATCCCCACCGTTCGCGACCGCATAGTGCAGGCAGCATGCAAACTCATAATAGAACCGATTTTCGAGGCAGACTTTGAGGAGAGTTCATACGGATTCCGTCCGGAACGTTCCGCCGGAGACGCCATACGTGCCATACGTGCCAGCCTTCAGGCAGGAAACACAACGGTCTACGATGCCGACCTGTCGAAGTACTTTGACACGATACCGCACGGTAAACTGCTTCAGGTGCTGAAAAAGCGGATAAGCGATCCGCGTGTTCTCCGTCTGATAAAGTTATGGCTAAAAGCTCCGGTATCGGACAGAGGCAATCTTACAGGGGGCAAACGTAATAAAGTCGGGACACCGCAGGGCTGCGTCATCTCCCCCCTGTTAGCGAACATCTATATGAATCTAATCGACAAGGCAGTAAACCGCCTGCGCGGATATTTTCAGCCATACGGGATAAAAATCATTCGCTATGCGGATGATTTCATCCTGACGGGCAGGGATATCGGCCAGCATACGGTAAGCTGCCTGAAACATCTGCTCGCCCGCACGGGCTTGCGCATAAACGAAACGAAGACGAAACTGTTAAACGCCCGCACGGCGGAGTTCAACTTTTTAGGTTTTACGTTCCGCTATGACGCAAGTCTGTACGGGACAGGTCAGTATCTGAATATCCATCCGGGTAAAAAGGCATTGGGCAAAATAAAGGAAAAGATACATGAATATCTTCATACGCACGGACACAGCAGGGCAGAAACTGTATCTGCCGGCCTGAACATGATAATAAAAGGCTGGCTGAATTACTTTGACCTGCCAGGCTGTAGCTATACGCAAATGACCCGCCGACACCTGAGGTGGTACATGTCAGAACAGCTGTACCGGTACTATAGGCGCAAGAGCCAGCGGCGCAGTAGCCTGTATGGACAGCAGGCATACGAAATATTAATCAGTAAATACGGATTGGTAGACGTACTGAAATACAGGCCGCCGACTCAATTCTGAATGCTTCCGGCGAATTAATGCACGAAAGCC
>JAISPE010000108.1 GCA_031275145.1 Prevotellaceae bacterium
GGCAAGGGTACGGCGCAGTCGCCTTTCCGGAGTATCGAACGGGCTAAAGCCGAAGCATACAGAACGAAAGGCGATGTGACGGTTTTCCTTCATGAAGCAACCTACCGGCTTTCCGCTCCGCTTGTTTTCACTCCGGGAGACGGAAAAACAGCGTACAAATCATTGACGGTACGTTCCTTTCCGGGCGAAAAGGCTGTCATCAGCGGAGGCATGATTCTCGAAAACCTGCAATGGAAACCGTACAAAAACGGCATTTTGCAAACCGCAGTACAGGGTTCTCCGGTGATGGACATGCTGATCGTGAACGGCGAAATACGGCATCAGGCGCGGTATCCCAATTATGACCCTGGCGCTGTCCGTTTCAACGGTACAGCCCGTGACGCCACCGCTCCCGGGCGGGTAAAAACATGGAAAAACCCGGCAGGCGGATACCTGCATGCCATGCACACTCACGACTGGGGCGACTTCCATTACCGTATTAACGGGCGCGACAGCTCCGGAAATCTCAGCATGGAAGGCGGCTGGCAAAACAACCGGCAGTCGGGTCTGCATGCATCGAACCGGATGGTCGAAAACATTTTCGAAGAGCTTGACGCTCCCGGCGAATGGTTCTACGATGCGGAAAAATCGACGCTCTACTACTATCCTCCGGAAGGCGAAGACGTGAAAACCGCCCTTTTCGAAAGTCCGCAAATCAAACACCTTATCGAACTGCGCGGCGACGAAAGCAATCCTGTGCGTAACATCACCTTCGAGGGGTTGAACCTGACACAGACGCTCCGTACCTTTATGGAAAAATACGAGCCTCTGCTGCGTTCGGACTGGACAATTTACCGCGGCGCAGCCATATTCTTCGAAGGCGCTGAAAACTGTTCCCTGAAAAACTGCAATATCTACGATGTCGGGGGAAACGCCGTCTTTTTCAGCAAATATAATCGCTACTGCGAAGTTTCCGGCTCGTATCTGACACGTACGGGAGCCAGCGCTGTCTGTTTTGTCGGCGACCCCGGTGCGGTACGTTCTCCAAGTTTCGAATACTCACAGTTCGTACCCTCAAAAGATATGGACAGGACTGTCGGTCCCAAAACCGGCAACTATCCGGCCTTTTGCCGCGTACACGACAATCTGATTCACCGTACGGGACTGTACGAAAAGCAGATTACCGGAGTGGAACTGTCCATGTGCCGGGCTGTTACGGTCAGTCACAACAGCATTTACGATACCCCGCGCGCCGGAATCAATGTCAGCGAAGGTACATGGGGCGGGCATGTCATAGAATTTAACGATGTGTTCAATACCGTCAGGGAAACGGGAGACCATGGCTCGTTTAATTCCTGGGGAAGAGACCGTTTCTGGCATCCCGACCGCGGCGCCATGAATGCTCTGGCGGCAGACGAATACACTGAACTGATACTCGCCGACGCTGTCGAAACGACGGTAATCCGGAACAACCGTTTCCGCTGCGATCGCGGCTGGGATATCGACCTCGACGACGGCTCAACCAATTATCATATCTACAACAACCTGTGCCTGAACGGCGGATTGAAACTCCGGGAAGGTTTTTACAGGGTGGTGGAAAACAACATACTTGTCAACTGCACATTCCACCGGCATGTATGGTTTAATAACAGCGGCTCTGTTTTTACCCGTAACATCGTAATGTTACCCTACGAAAAAACGGCAGGCAACGAAGACGGCGGCGCTCTGATTGACCGTAACATTTTTACCGACAGTCTCTCGTACAAAAACGCAAGGGAATACGGTACGGACTTAAACTCCATCGTTTCCAAGATAAAATTCATTGATCCGGCTTCCGGAGATTTCAGGGTGGCAGCCAGCTCGACGGAAATCTTCCGTATGGGATTCCAGAACTTCGAGATGGACCGTTTCGGTGTCGAATCCGGCCGTTTAAAGGCGATTGCCGAAAAGCCCGAAATGCCAATTCCTGTCATAGCCGCCGACAAAACAGATTCGGAAGTACTTGTATGGGAATCGGTGAAAATAAAGAATCTGGAAACCCTGGGCGAACGTTCTGCTACCGGCATGGATTCGGAACGGGGTGTATATGTCGTTTCCGTAGGCGCTTACGGCAACTACCTGCGCGATTATCTCAAGTCAAACGATGTGATTCTGGGTTTTGCAGGCAAACCGGTACATTCGCTCAACGACCTTTACAAGGCTATCGCAGAAACCGACCTGAAAAAACCTCAACAGATGATTATCTATCGTAATCAGAAGGAAAATACGGTTACGATTCCAGGAGGAGTTATTCGATCAAACGTAAAACAGTTATGAAGTATGAAGTATGAGTTATGAAGTATAAAGTATAAGGTATGAGAACTGAATTGTTGCCCCCCTGAATCCGGCAGATTTAACCGGAACAATATCACAAAACGGTTGTTAAGGCATACGCAGCAGCGTGGATTTTGCTTTCGCTTGTGATACGGGTTGCCGGAAACCGCAGGGACGGCGCGACAAAAGTTCACGCCTGCTGTTTTACGAAACAAGTCCGCGCTGTTACGGTTTCATTCTTCTTTAATTTTATGAAACATCAAAACGTTTAGCTAAACTGTTCGTCTCTTAAATCCGGTAGATTTAATCGGAACAATATCACAGATTGATTATTAGCGAGACGCATGTAATGGCGTGGACTTTGTTTTGACAGTTTTTTTGACAGAATTTTTTGACAGAATTTTTAAATCGGCGTAGCCAAACTTTAGTTCGACGAAGTCAATTTACATAATTTACATAATTTACAAATCTGTTAATTTTGCAAATTTTGTTAATTCTGTCAAAAAAAAAGGGAATTCTGTCAAAAAAGGGAATCCTGTCAAAAAAGGGGAAAAGAGAGAAGGCAGGATTGGGTCGCCTGCCTTCTTCATTAACTGAACTAACCTATGAAAAACCAAATTTGACATATAAACGCGGGGTATGCGAAATTGTTCACACAAAATCGTAGAAAAAACGTAATATTCTATTAATATATTAATGTTCACTGTATTTTGCACATTAAAACTTTCAGGTTATCTTTGCGGCAAAAATATATAGTGGTATCGGCTAATAATATTACAGTAAGTTTCGGTGGATTCACCCTGTTGAACGAAATAAATTTCATGATAAATGAAAACGACCGGATAGGTCTTGTCGGCAAGAACGGTGCGGGTAAATCTACTCTTTTAAAGATATTTATGGGTTTGCAACAGCCCACTTCGGGAAACATTTCCGTTCCCGGAAATTTCTCCATGGGTTATCTTCCCCAACAGATGGCCATTGTAGACGGAAAAACCGTAATCGACGAAGCAATGACGGCTTTTGACTCCATCAACGAACTTGAAGCTGCGATTGAAAACATTTCCGCTCAACTGTCTGTGCGTACGGATTACGAATCGGACGAATATATCACGCTTATCGAAAGACTGCACGAAGCGACCGACCGTCATCATATTCTGGGAGGAAACGACAAACAGGGCGATACGGAAAAAGCGCTTCTGGGACTTGGTTTCAAAAGAGCCGATTTCGACAGGCCTACTTCCAAATTTAGCGGCGGCTGGCGCATGCGTATCGAATTAGCCAAAATTTTACTCACAAAACCCCGGCTTATGTTGCTTGACGAGCCTACAAACCATCTGGATATTGAATCTATTCAATGGCTCGAAAATTATCTCAAAAACTGTTACGGGGCATTGATCCTTATTTCTCACGACCGCATTTTTCTCGATTCCGTCACAAACAGGACTGTGGAAATATCTCTGGGAAAGGCTTACGACTATAAAGTCCCCTACTCCAGATACGTGGAACTGCGAAAGGAACGCAGGGAACAGCAAATGGCAGCTTACGAAAACCAGCGCAGAATGATTGAAAAAACGGAAGAATTTATTGACCGTTTCCGTTACAAGGCAAGCAAGGCCAATCAGGTACAGTCGCGTATCAAACAGTTAAACAAGCTGGAGATTCTTGAAATTGACGAGGAAGACACATCAAAACTTAACATAAAATTCCCTCCTGCTCCGCGTTCGGGAAGAGATGTGTTTAAAGCCGTAAATCTTGCCAAGATATATGGCGAACACACAGTATTTTCCGGTGTAAATCTGCTTGTGGAGAGAGGCGAAAAAGTTGCACTTGTCGGACGGAACGGAGAAGGGAAAACAACGCTCTCGAAAATAATAGTCGGCGAAATCCCGCACGAAGAAGGCGATGCTGTTGTCGGACACAATGTCAAAACCGGATATTTTGCCCAGAATCAGGACAGTTTAATGAATGGCGACGATACCGTTTACGATACTTTGGAGAAAGTGGCTGTCGGCGACATTCGTTCAAAACTGAGGGACATACTTGCGGCATTTCTTTTCAGAGGTGAAGATATAGACAAGAAAGTCAAGGTTTTGTCGGGTGGCGAACGTTCGCGTCTGGCCATGGCTAAACTGATGCTTGAGCCATATAATCTCTTAGTGCTTGACGAGCCTACAAATCACATGGATATGCGTTCAAAAGATATTCTGAAAAATGCTTTGACGGCATACGACGGTACTTTGATCGTCGTATCGCACGACAGGGAATTTTTATCCGGTCTGGTAAATAAAGTCTATGAATTTCGGGACGGTACGGTTAAGGAACATCTGGGCGGCATACACGAGTTTCTGGAACGCAGAAAACTGGAAAATCTGAACGAACTCGAACGCAAATCCGAACTGTCGAAGGAAACAAAAGAAACAAAATCAAACAGTACGGGAGAAAGGGACAGCGAAAAAAAAGAGTTGAATAAACAGTTGAAAAAAATAGAATTACAGATAAAGACTGTGGAAGAAATTATCACAAAATTAGAAATGGAAATGGCGGAAATGAACGGTTTCCTGTCAAAAGACATTCCCGGAAACGATTTTTTCGAAAGATATGAAGCGACAAAAAACGCCTTATCCGGAGAAATGGACAGATGGGAATCGCTGAATGAACAGTACGAACAGTTAAAATCCTTATCATGACAATATTTCCCGATAACAGAAACAGAAAAATAGTTGTGGCAATAACGGGAGCAAGCGGCTCGCGCTATGCCTCTCAGTTGCTGAAAAAATTAACCCGTACGGATATCCGTTCCGAAAACATTGCTGTGATATTCAGCGATAACGGACTGAAAGTGTTTGAATACGAACTCGGTTTACCGGCGCTCAAAGAAATAAACGAAAACTTCAATGTCTTTGACAACGGCGATTTTATGGTTTCATTTGCTTCCGGATCATCTTCTTTCGATACTTTGATCATTGTTCCCTGTTCGATGGGAACTCTTGCGCGCATTGCTTCAGGCGCTGCTTCCGACCTCGTTTCGCGAACGGCAGATGTCATGTTGAAGGAACGCAAGCGTTTGATACTTGTGACAAGGGAAACTCCCTTAAATTCGATTCATCTGGAAAACATGCTCAGAGTGACAAATGCCGGAGGAATTGTTTGTCCGGCAAGTCCTTCGTTTTACAGTAAACCGGCAGATATAGAGGCTCTGATATCTACTGTTACCGAAAGGATTTTAAGCCTGGCCTCAATTGATTATCCCGATAAATATGAATGGATGAGGCCCGATAAATAATGCAGTTAATTAATTTTTCAATATATAAATATGATACAGATAGACGACAAAATTATAAGCCGTGACTTATTCGAAGAACATTTTATCTGCGACTTGCCCAAATGTCTGGGAGCCTGTTGCGTATACGGAGACAGCGGAGCTCCGCTGGAAAAAGAAGAAAAAAACCTTATTGAAAAACACATGGATAAAATAAAACCGTATCTCACTCCGAAAGGTCTGTCTGTGATAGAGCAGTGTGGGGTTGCGGTAACCGATTCCGACGATGAACTTGTAACTCCCTTAACAGGCGACAAAGAAGAATGTGTTTATTCTTATTTTACGGCTGCCGGCACATGTCTGTGCGGAATCGAACAGGCATACAGAAATGGAGATATCCCTTTCAACAAACCCGTTTCCTGCCATTTATATCCTGTCAGAATCAAAACATTCGGAGATATCACAGCCCTGAACTATGATCAGTGGGATATCTGCGATTCGGCAAGACATCTGGGAAACAGGGAAAAGATGCCTGTGTTTATGTTCCTTAAAGAGCCGATTATCCGTAAATTCGGGGAGAAATTCTTCGATGCTTTAGTTGAAGTCGCAAAACAGATATGATTATTGTTGTAGAGAGACCCGAATCGGGCGTCTCTACCCCCCTACCCTACCCTATTCCAATGTCATCGTCAATTTAAAGCATAAAAGGTTGTAACAAAAAGCATTCCGCCAGGAAACTTTAGTTCGACGAAGTCAATGCATCCAAAGGAGTCTTCAATAAATAAAGGTATCAATTATGGCATCCCGTTAGGGATGCATCCCTAACGGGATGCAAAACAGGACGGTATGTGTTTTCTACCGAGCGATGCATCCCTAACGGGATGCTCTTTGCCATTGATGAGATACCGGAAAATAAATCCATAATTAATACCTTTATTTATTGATCGCTCCTAT